>JAUZQL010000253.1 GCA_030950975.1 Mariprofundaceae bacterium
CCGTAAAGATGGCAGTGAATACTTAGAAACATTACACATTAAAAAAATTCATGTAAACCATTGCGAGAAACCTTATTATATTGGTATTATTACCGATATCACGCTTAAAAAAGAACACGAAGCTTCACTTGCCCATACTGAGAAAATGACTTCCATTGCCACTTTGGTAGGCGGCATCGCACATAATTTCAATAATTTATTATCAGGCATCATTGGCAATGCCTATTTAGCTCAAGATGAGAGAAATCCGATGAAAACCAATGAACGTTTACAATTGATTGAACGTATCTCTTTTGATGCTTCAGACATGGTGAAGTCATTGTTAATCTTTGCTAGAAATCATGCTCCCAAGAAAAAGAACATCGCTATTATACCACTTCTAAAACAAGTCATTGAAACAGCTAAATTGAACCTACCCGATGATGTTGAATTGAGTGTTAAATTGCCAGATGAGCCTCTTATGCTGTATTGCGATACAGCTGAAATTCAACAAGCCATGCTTCATTTAATATCCAATGCATCGGATGCTTTACCTGAACAAGGTAAGCGTGCCATTCGTATTCAAGTTCAAATATCAGATTGGCAAGAATGTTGCAACCAACAGAAATATGGAAGCTGTAGTGCTCATGTTCTAAAAATCACCATTCAAGATACTGGCTGTGGTATTTCAGAAGAAAATTTACCCCATATTTTTGATCCTTTTTTTAGCACCAAAGAAGTAGGAAAAGGCACTGGACTTGGTTTATCAACGACTTTTTCTACCGTTCAAGCCCACGGTGGCAGCATACACGTCCATAACATTGAACCTGTCGGCTGTAGCTTTGATATATGCTTTCCGCTTACTCTTTCATCGAAACCTCATCCCATAAGTGAACTAAGCAGCATTAAGTCTGCAACATCAACGACAACCATACTTATTGTGGATGATGAAATGATGGTTCGTAATACCCTGCAACAAATTTTAGAAAGTTTGGGTTATCAAACGATATGTGCGAGCCAAGGACAGGAAGCCATCGACATCGCCAAACAACATCACATAGACTTGGTTATCAGTGATATTGTAATGCCAATCATAAATGGTATTTCATCTGTAAACATCATGCGTCAAAACCAACCCAAGCTGCCTGCTATTTTTATCACAGGTTATGATCATCAATATGATCAAGCCCCTGAAGATAAACAAACACTGCGAATTTCAAAACCCTTTGACATCAGAGTCCTCAGTCAAAAAATCGCTGACCTGTTATCTTCTCAATCGCTATGAAAGATTTTTTCGTTCAAAAATAAGTGACGCAATCAACACAATAAAAGCAAGCTCACTACCCGCATAAAGCATCATCGAGCCAAGTTCATGCCAAGGTATATGAGCCATATAACCCGCTTGATTGCGTAAATTTATCGCTTCCAAATTGGGCAATACATAATACATGCTTTGTGTAAATCCTTGCACAATTAGATTCTCAGATTGTTCGCCTAATTGTTGAATAACAAAGGTAAATCGCCCAGAAATATCAACCGCTAAAGTCAAAAGTATCGCCAAAAATAAGCTAGAACTTTGTGCAAACAACAGGGAAACAGCAATGATGATATACACTTCAAACAATGTCATCAGCGATGCTTGAACAAACGATAACCAAAAAATTTGCCCAAAAAAAGCAATACATGCAGCTAAAACAGCACACATAATAATGATTTGAATGCTAAGCACTGCTGCCAAACCTAAAAACTTCCCTACAAGGTATTTCCAACGTCCTTGTAAACGGGTCATCAAAACATACAAGGTTCGGCTTTCACGTTCTTGTTGTAAGGATTGAATGGTGATAATCATTGCCATCAAATTACCCAAAATTGAAATGCCACCCAAACCTAAATCCAAAATCATCAATTCGGTTCTGCCCATCGTTACAGAAGCCAAAGCCGAAGCGGTTGCCAACAATAAGAATAAAAAGGTGAATACACCGTAAGCTACTTTGTTACGAATGGCATCGGCAAAACTTAGCTTAGCAATCTCACGAATGGCTAACATTGTTTCCCTCCTTGCTTTGAAGTAAGTGTAAAAATGCAGATTCCAGTGTGCCTTGTTCCGTTTGCACGGATATCAATGTTGTATCTTCACAGCTTAACATCTGCTGCAATAAGGCATCGCGTGTTTGCATATTCGCACCACGAATTTGCCATGTCCCATCCAAAGATTGAGAGGCCTCCAAATCCGAATATTGCGCCCAAACAGGCTTGCCTTGAGCTTGAATCAGCCATGTAGCATCAGGCGATAACAGTGAATGAATATCTCCTGCATAACGAATCGAGCCATCTTGCAATACCACCACTTGATCGCACATCGCTTCAGCATCGGATAAAATATGGGATGAAAACAACAAGGTTGCACCACGTTTGATTTCATCTTGAATCACCGAACGAACACAGGCTCGACCAATGGGATCCAAACCCGATAAAGGTTCATCCAATAAAATAAAATCAGGTTGATGAATTAAGGCTTGCGCCAATCCAACCCGTTGAGCTTGACCCTTGGAGCAAGTCGATAAGCGTTGATGGAGCACTTGCGTGAAATCTAATTTTTCCGCCCAGTTATCAATGATTTGGCTTAATCCTTGAGAAGATAAGCCTGATAACTTCCCTAAACCTGTCAGCAATTCATGTGGCGTTAAGTTTTTATAAAAATATGGATGTTCAGGCATAAAACCAAAACGCTTGGGCGGTAAACCTTGCTGCATCACTTCACCATCAAAGATGACTTGCCCTGAATTGGGCTTCACTAAACCACAGAGAATACGAAATGTACTTGTTTTTCCTGCGCCATTTGTGCCCAAATACGCCGTGCTTGTGCCTTGTTTCACTGAAAATGAAACATCGTGCAAAATGGTTTTTCTTTTTTGAATGATATGACCTGTTGGCACAGTCAAATGCAATGATTGAATATCAATGAGCGACATGCTTTTCAACTCCTTGGCGTTTTGTAGGAATAAATAACTTAAACCTTTTTTTGGCTTTGCTACTCAATAAACTACCATCTTTAAGCACCTGAATATGACCACCATCAGCAAGTCTTTTGGGTAATTGATAACCCATCTCACGAAGCTTCTTCAAATCTAAACGGTCAAAATGCCGTTGCGGTAAGCTTGCTAAAACTGATTCAATCGCACGTAATTGCTGTTCTGTTCTTAATTGTCGATATTGTTTTAATAATTCAGATTGCAGTTTGGGATCGTTTTTCTTCTGCAACAAACCTTTCAGAAAATCTAGCCCCGTTTGCAGGTTTCCTGCATGACTGTGCATCCGTAAGGCTAAGGATCTGACCAAAGCTGGGGCATTGGGTTTCATCGAAGATAGTTCGAAATAATGAGCTGCAACTTCACTGTTATGATCGAACCAATAACTATTAAAACCACGATAATAAGCCCAACGCCAATCGTTCGGAAACGCAATCATGGCTTGCAATACAAAAGGCTGGCTCAATATGGTGTTCTTTGTACCC
>JAUZQL010000254.1 GCA_030950975.1 Mariprofundaceae bacterium
GATAATGGGCACAATGGCATGTTCGATATTTTGGGTGCGATGTTTGATACCTGCCAATTCATGCATGAAATTATTGACTGCATCATCTGTTTTCCACTTCGAGTATTCAAAACCAATCAAATCAGATAGATGGTCATCACGAAAAAAACACGTGATTTGTTCATCACCATCACCGACCAACCAAGGTTGATACAACTGATAGGGATGTTGTTCACGCAAGTTGTAACCCAAAGAATGATGCAACACGGATTCACCTGTAGCACACCAATCAAAGCCTGATTGACCCAATAGTTTCAATGTTTCAGTCGAGACTGCACCTTCAGCAGGCCAGCAACCTTTGGGCGTTTCATGGAAATAAGCTTGATGGGATTTTAATGCCAAATCAATATGTTCTTGGGCGCGTGCGCGACCATCAGGATACGATTCTTTAGGAATCAATGCATGGGGAATGGTTTCGTGAGCTGTTTCAAAATCTAACATCAAAGGTATAATCGGATGCGCATACGGTGTCGTGGTCAGTTCAATTTTACCGTCGGCAAGAAGACCTTGATGCGTTTTGGGTAATTTATCCAGCAAAGAAGCAATCAAGGTGAGTAAATCACGACGATCTTGATAGCTAAAATGACAACCTTTTTCAATCAAACGTTGGGCAACAAAGTTTTTAGCACGCACTGTTTCAGCTAACCAAGCTAGATGATACCAAGTCACCAAATCGGTAAAATAATCACCGCCAAGATAGGCAGTGGCTTGATGGGCTTGCATCTGTTCAGAGATATTCCACAAGCGAGAAAAATTCGGATACCGATGTAAATTACGTTCATGATTCAAGCGGAAACAACTGCTTAAAAGAAATTCTTCTTCTTCACGTGTGTATTCACCACTTTCATGCACCAAGGCAGCTAAAAGTGGATCTTGAATATTTTGTTTTTCACCATTGAGAAAAGCACGCAATTGGCTTGCATAATCTTCAATTTGCGCTGTCAGAGATGGTACATAATTTATCACCGCCCGTGCCTCTGGAAGGTGTTTAAGAATATCCGCCATATCTGTATAATCTTTCATAGCATGGAGGTAAACCCACGGAAGATGATATTTTCCTGTATCTGCGGCACGATAAAAAGGTTGATGCATATGCCAGTAAAATACAACAGAAAGCTTTTGACTCATGGGTGTAACCTCGATTCTTTAAAAATAGATATACATTAAAAAAGCCCTCGGTATAAAACCAAGGGTCTCATCATTTCAATCAAACAACGTTAAACGTTGTGTAAATTTTGTCCCATCATTTCAGGGGTGACCAAAACCACACCACCTTCTGAAATTTCAAAACGTTTGGCATCATCCTCATGGTTTTCACCAATCACTGTACCTTCGGGGATGATCGTACCTTTATCAATGACACATTTCTTAATACGGCAATCACGGCGAATTTCCACATCTGGTAAAATAACACTGTCTTCAACCGTGGAATAAGAATGAACACGTACATTAGAAAATAAAATTGAACCACGCACGGTTGAACCTGTAATTAAACATCCACCAGAAATCAATGAATCCACTGCCATACCACGGCGTTCATCTTCATCAAAAGCAAATTTAGCAGGTGCTAATTGTTCTTGTTCTGTCCAAATAGGCCAGTTTTTATCATACATATTGAGTTCAGGCTCTAAACTTGCCAAGTTAATATTGGCTTCCCAATAAGCATCAATCGTACCGACATCACGCCAATAACCTGAAGCGCTGGTATTGCCATCTAAAAATGGAAAGGCAAAAGCATTCGCATGTTCAATGGCATGAGGAATCAAATCATGCCCAAAATCATGGGTCGATTGAGGATCTTTCGCATCAACGACCAAACGATCTCGTAAATATTTTGTGGAAAAAACATAAATCCCCATAGAAGCCAAGGCTTGGCTATCATCACCGGGCATGCTTTTAGGGTTTTCAGGTTTTTCCGAAAATTCAACAATGCGTTCTTCATCATCAATGGACATGACGCCAAAAGCAGACGCTTCTTTCAAAGGTACTGGAATACAACCAACAGTGATGTCCGCACCTTTAGCAACATGAGCTGCAATCATTTTTCCATAATCCATTTTATAAATATGATCGCCTGCCAAGACTAAAATATATTCAGGGTTATAATGACGAATAATATCGAGATTTTGGAAAACGGCATCAGCTGTTCCTTCATACCAGTTTTCACCAGTCCGTTGTTGGGCGGGAAGGACTTCTACAAATTCACCAAATTGACCCGATAAAAAGCCCCAGCCACGTTGTAAATGACGTTGCAATGAATGGGACTTGTATTGAGTCACGACGGAGATTTTACGAATACCCGAATTGATACAATTGGATAATGGGAAATCAATAATGCGGAATTTTCCACCAAAGGGTACTGCAGGTTTAGCTCGCCACTCGGTCAATGCCTTTAATCGTGAACCTTTACCACCTGCCAGAACTAAGGCGACCGTATTGGCTGTAAGTCGACTAATATTACGTTCTATTTGTATATCTGACATAGAATTCCTCCCTGAAGATATCAGCTTGGAATGATAGCTATCTCATAATGCTTCGGCTATTCATAATTTTTTAATCATTCTCAAATTCAAGATTCAGAAAAAATATAATGAATAAAAAAGGCTCCGCAGATGCAGAGCCTTTTGGTAAGTTTGTCTGGTGTCTAAAAGGAGGGAGGGGGGAGGGCGACACCAGACAAGGCAAACGATAGGGCTATTTATTGATAAAGTAATGAATGTTCAATGAAAAAATATTCATACTTGAATGACTACAGCCCTTTTCAAAACTTATGGTTTACGGCTGAAAAAACGCAACAAAGATAATTGTGGCGAACGTGCTTGATCAACCTCCACAGGATAGTTCCCTGAAAAACAAGCATCACAATGCTGACCTTGAGGCTTACCGACTGCTCGATACATACCATCAAACGATACAAAGGCCAATGAATCCGCTTGAATCGCAGAACACATTTCATCCAAACTCATTTGATTTGCCATTAAATCTTCAGCATTAGGGGTATCGACACCGTAAAAACAAGAATGCTTGGTCGGTGGGCTAGAAATACGCATATGCACTTCTGTCGCACCAGCTGCACGCATCATTTCCACAATCTTACGACTTGTTGTCCCACGAACAATTGAATCATCGACCAACACCACACGTTTACCCTTAATCATATCTCGATTCGGATTTAATTTTAAGCGCACACCAAAATTACGAATAGATTGCTGAGGTTCAATAAATGTACGACCAATATAATGATTCCGAATCAAGCCCAATTGAAAAGGAATACCCGTTGCTTCCGCATAACCCATCGCAGGTGGCACACCCGAATCTGGAACGGGTACGACTAAATCAGCCTCAACAGCCGATTCTTTTCCCAGTTCAACACCTATTTTATAACGGGCATCGTACACATTAACACCTTCTAAGGTAGAATCAGGGCGGGCAAAATACACATATTCAAACACACAAAATTTAGGTTCCGTCGATTCAAAAGGCATCATGGTTTCTAACTTACCATGCTCAATAATGACCATTTCACCTGCTTTCACATCACGAACAAACTCTGCACCCACCAAATCAAATGCACAGGTTTCCGATGCCAACACCCAAGCATCATTGAGTTTACCCAGTACCAAAGGTCGTAAACCGTTGCGATCTCGCACACCAACCAGACGATCTTCGACCAACACCAACAGTGAATAACCACCTTGCAAACGGCGTACAGCCTCACCCACGCGATCTCGCATACGTTCACCTTTACTGCGTGAAACCAAGTGCATCAAGACTTCTGTATCCGAAGTGCTTTGAAAAACTGCGCCTTCTTTTTCCAACTCTTTGCGCACTTCAGGCGCATTGATAATGTTACCATTATGGCACATTGAAATGCCACCATGCACATATTCAAAGGTGAATGGTTGGCAATTTCTTAAGCCTGATTCACCCGATGTAGAATAACGTACATGTCCAATAGCTGAACGACCAGTGAGACGTTCAATATCACTTTTTTGAAACACATCTGCCACCAAACCCATGCCTCGGTGACTATTAAAACTATGTCCATCGGTACTCACAATCCCTGCTGACTCTTGCCCACGATGCTGCTGGGCATACAGTCCTAAGTAAGTTTGATTGGCCGCTTCAGGGCAATTAAAAATACCAAAAACACCGCATTCATCATGGAAATGATCATCTTCGGCGTGGTTTATAACATGGTTCATAATTGGCTCACTTAATATGTTGTTGAATTATTTCTTTGGTGGACTGAAATAGCTTAGGTAACTGAGGAGAAGGCAATGTTGCCCCACCTGATTTTGAAAATGGATATTCTTTGGGAATGGCTTGACCTAATAAATTGCCAAGTTGTATCGCATACGGCGCTAACATGCTTTGTTTCAACCAAACAGGCTTTGCCGAGCTGTAGGATGTATAAATCAAGAAAGATACTGCAATCAATAAAAAACCACGTGCCACGCCAAAAAAAACACCCAGCATTCGATCGGTTGCCGTTAAATCTGCCATATCAAGCAATTTTCGTATCACAGCACCGACAATACCTACCACCAACATCACCAACACAAACACCAAAGCAAAACCTGCTATATCTGCCACCGTGTTATTGGGTAACCACTGACTTAACAATTTACCTGCATCAGCTGATGTACGACTCGCCAATAAAAAAGCTGCGACCAAGCCAATCAGTGATATAACTTCTCGCACAAAACCTCGCCAAAGCGAGAGAATCATGGAAAGCCCCACCAAACCAATCAGAATATAATCAAAAAAGTTCACAACATATCACCTGTGATTCTAAATTTATGTTAACGCCATTTGAGCTGCACCCGATAAATGTTTCACAGGAATAAAGCTTGGCGCTAAGGTCTGTTCGCGAAGCGTAGCAGCAAGTTTAGCCTCCTGCACTCTTACATGATTTTCATGGGGCATCAGTATTTGTGTAAAGCCAAGATTGATGGCTTCACGCACACGGTTTTCAGGATTACCCACAGGGCGAATTTCCCCTGTCAAACCCACTTCGCCAAACACCATCATATCATGGGGTAAGGCTCGATCTTGATAAGCAGATAATATCGCCAATAACACTGCCAAATCTGCCGCTGGTTCATTGATTTTCATGCCGCCAGCAACATTCACATAGACATCATGCCCTGATAATGGAATGCCCATGCGACGTTCCAAAACAGCCGTCAACATGGCAATACGGTTGATATCTAACCCCACCGATGAACGTTTGGGTGTGGCATAAACAGTCGGTGCAACCAATGCCTGCACTTCCACCAACATCGGACGTGTGCCTTCCATACATGCCAACACCACCGAGCCTGATGTGTTTTCAGCACGTTCTGATAAAAATAAACGTGACGCATCACGGATACCAATTAAACCTGCATCCGACATCTCAAACACGCCAATCTCACCTGAAGGACCAAAACGATTTTTCACAGCGCGTAAAATACGATGGGCATGACCGCGATCACCTTCAAAATAAAGCACAGCATCCACCATATGCTCCAACACACGTGGCCCAGCCAAAGCGCCATCTTTGGTCACATGCCCCACTAAAACCAACACATGCCCACATCGTTTACAGCTTTGAATCAAGGCTGTGGCACAATCTCTGACTTGTGAGACTGTCCCTGGTGCGCTGCTTAAACGTTTGCTGACGGTTGTTTGAATCGAATCGACAATCACCACAATCGATTTTTGCTCATCAATCGTTGCCAACATCGATTCCAATTCGCACGCTGCCATCAATTGCAAATTGGGGTGCATCGCCTTCACACGTTCACCACGCAAGCGAACCTGCTGCGTCGATTCCTCACCTGTAATATACAACAC
>JAUZQL010000255.1 GCA_030950975.1 Mariprofundaceae bacterium
ACATTGGCATTATTGACAGCTGGTTTTAAGTCCACCAATAATTGCTCCAATGAAGCTTCGGTTTCATATTGCAAAAGTTGCCCATCATCCAAAGGTTTTCTCTCCACATCACCCGCTGTAATTTCTACAATTTGTTCGCCAATCAAGCCTTGTTTGACAAAATGAATGATGGCTCCTTGATGCAACATATGACGATAACGTGTTAATAACTTTAAGCGGATACGAACTTGCCCTTCATGTTGAAGCTCAATATTATCAATGTGCCCAACGCTAAAGCCTTGAAATTTTACGGGCTGTCCTTCATAAAACGTGGATGCTGATGGTGGTTCTACAAACAATGTGAATTTATTCGCAAAGACATTGCTTTTGACACTGACCATAACAATCACAAAGATTAAGGCACTCAAACCCAATATCACAAACCAGCCCACTTGTCGTTTCATTTTGGATATAAGATCTATTTCTTCACTCATGATCGCTCCATATTTGCATCCATATCACAAGTCAAATGATAACTCCGATGAAATGATAGCCCTGACTGATTGGATTTGGAGCTTGTGAGATACAATACACCAGGATTCAAAATTTTTAATGTTTTTAATACTTTTCGATGAAACTTGGCCGCATATTCAGCCTGCATACCTAAATACAAATCTTGGGCAATCACAATACCTGGTTTTTTTAACAAACAATGCCCCAAACTCATCAGACCATGCATATAGATAGGTCGATTACCTGCTTTTTCATTCAATTGATCTTCAATTTCTAAAAAATGTGCGACCTGTTGTAAATCTTTTTCAGCTTGCTGCAAGGCCTCGTGTTGATTGGCATATAAAAAGGGTAACAATAAATTTTCCTTCAAGCTTAAATTGGCGAGTAAGCCACGTTCTCGAATCATACAGCCTACTTGAGCGCAAAATTCAGAGGTACCTGCAGACAAGTGTT
Organism: Mariprofundaceae bacterium; assembly: GCA_030950975.1. Lineage (GTDB taxonomy): Bacteria > Pseudomonadota > Zetaproteobacteria > Mariprofundales > Mariprofundaceae. The sequence continues at coordinate 946 of JAUZQL010000255.1, forward strand.
CGTGTTGATGGTCTAACCAAACTTTTGGCGAGCTGCAATGTTGCGAAAAGGGGCATAAAAAGAATGTTGCTAAGAGTTTTTTCTGCAATTTTTCATGCATGATGAAACGAACGCTTTCTCCTTGTGAGATATGACCACTGGCTAATGTTTGATGACATAATGTTAAATCATGCCAATGCAGTTCATCGTTTGTAGCTGTCATAGGAGTAATCCTATCACATCCAGAATGATCACCATCATCATCACGCCCAATACAGCGGATGAGACCCTGACTGGAATTTGATTGGGATCCAAACCTACACAACGCCCTTGATCAATGAGTACCATGCAAGATAACAGCGGATAAAAAAGTCCTTTTAAAAACATGCTGACCACCTCTGTAAATTCAGTACCACGTTGAACTTCCACCAAAAACTCACTAAAATTTAATACATACATCCATGATAAAAAGAGACCGCCAAACCAAATAGACACGACTACAAAAATAAAGGTTAAAATGACACCGCTGATGGCAAATGCCAATGCTCGAGGTAAATAAATATATTCAAACAATGAAATACCAAGACTGTGTAAGAATATATCTTCGCCGCGTGCCTGCATATGCCCAATTTCAGTGACTACAGCAACACCCGAACGCACCAATAAAAACAAAACAACCACGATGGGAGCGATTTCTTGCACCAGTAAGGTGTTAATCAAACTGCCGATGAGTGATAAATCCTGCACACTGCGTGCAAAGACAGCAATATTATAGACAGTCAATCCGCCGATACATAATGCCATGACGATAATCCAAATTAAACTTTGCACACCCGTAAAATACAGTTGCCGAATCACCACATTGGTCACGGCAATCCTTGCCAACCACTGCAAACGAATAAAAGCGCGTGATGTCCAAAGTAGCAGCTGTAAAAAACGCCAAATTCCTAGACCTTGATTGAGAACCCATGCACCTACATAATCGGCACGTTCATGGCACCGTTGAATAAAATTCATGGCATAATAATCAAGAGATAAGCTTGAAACACAAATATATTCAAAATAGACGTTCTTTTTTTATAATAAAAGACATAGCAATAAGACCTCGCAAACTTCAATACCAGCACCCAAACAATCACCATTCATACCATGAACATAATGTCGTAGAAACAGTTGCCAGAACCACAAAACAAGGGGAGCAAACCAAAGATGTGCTGGAAAAAAGAACGATAAAAAAACCAGAAGAACACACCAAACAACAGCATACGATGGTTTGTGAACGGCTTTCATGGCGGCAGCAAAACCTTCTGTAATGGCAGGCAGTTGAAGCCAGATAAATACACCGATACGTGCCCATAATGGTATTAAAATCAAACTCCACAACAGACCATGACTTAATAATATTTTCAATAGAATAAGTTTTGCTGTCACCAATAAAATCAAACTCATGACACCAAAACTGCCAATATGAGGATCCTTTAAGACTTCAAGAAATCGACTCTGATGACCATGAGATGCACCCAAAGCATCCCCTAAATCTGCTAAACCATCGGCATGTAAAAAACCTGTGATACCTAGCCATACCAAGACTGCCAACCATGCACCTAGCCACACATCGTATTGCATACCAAGCCATGCTGCACTGCTAAGGCATAAGCCAAGCAGCAAGCCTGTTACTGGCAGCCAAGGCAAGATGTTTTCCATCGACGTTTTTTGTTGTGCAGGCATAGGGATGATGGTCATCCAGCGCATCGCCTCAATCAAACCTTGTGGTTTCATGCTTGCTGAAGTTCTTCGGTACGATTGATAAATAAAACACGAGCTTGTTCCCCTTGCAGGCAACTAACACGACTCCACGATGCATAATCCAAGTTTAAACGCCAAAGATGAGATGTTGGGATACCTAAAAGGTGAGCAAGAATAACACGAATAACGCAGCCATGAGCCACCAGCAAACGATGTTCTCCAACAGGTTCTTGAAGCCAATCATGCCATGCCTGAATCACACGTTGGGTAAAATCGCCAAACAACTCCCCATTGGGAGCTTGAAAATCAGTCGGGTCATCAAAAAATTGTTGCAACAAGGCTTGGTCAGCCACTTCATCACTGGATTTATTTTCCCAGTCACCAAAATCCAATTCACGCATATCATCCAAAATATTGATGGGTTCATCGTATGATTCGGCAAACAATCGACAACGCTGCAAAGGGGATGTCGCCATCACATCAAGCTCACCAATCGACGCTTTGACTTGTTTCATTTGCTGCCAACCCAAAGCTGATAAAGGGTCATCTGTGCTACCCCTTGCCACATGTTGCCGCCCTTCCACTTCGCCATGACGAAGCAAATCAATCAACACGGGTTTAACCATCTTGATCGCTCACGCCCGCAGATTCAAACGTTGCCATCGTGCGATGTAGGGCAATGGCCGATTGCAATAAAGGTACGACCAATGCTGCCCCCGAGCCTTCACCAAGCCGTAAGTGGAAATTCAAATAAGCATCCAAACCTAAGGCTTGCAGGGCTTTTTGATGCCCTTGTTCTTCGGAGACATGGCTTGCCAACATCCAAGCTGCGATGCGAGCATCCCAAGCCACCGCTGCCAAAGCCGCTGCGGTTGAAATAAAACCATCCAATAAAATAGGCACACCCAAACGTGCTGCCGCTTGATAATATCCCGCCATCGCAGCAATTTCCAAACCACCAAGTTCGCGTAAAGCTTCCGAAAAGGGCGTGTTTTTGGCACGTCTCAAAGCGTGACGAACGGCTGCTAATTTTAGTTGATAGGCATCATCATCGACACCTGTACCTCGCCCCACCACTTGTTCAGGTGGCAACAATGCCAATTCACAAATCAATGCAGCACTGGGTGTGGTATTAGCAATCCCCATATCGCCTGCAATCAAAAGGTTTGCGCCTTGGGCAATGGCATGTTCAGCTTGTTGTTCACCCACTTGAACGGCCTTACGATATTCTTCATCACTCATGGCTGCTTCGTGGACTATATTGCGTGAACCATGTCGTACATTAGCATGAACAATACCCTCAATAGCTGACATATCACTGGCAACACCCACATCAACAATGCTCAAACTCGCCCCACATTGCTTCGCCAAGACATTGATGGCAGCGCCACCTGCTACGAAATTTTTAACCATTTCACCTGTCACCACCGAAGGGAAAGCAGAGACGCCTTCCGCCACCACACCATGATCCGCAGCAAACACACAAATATGAGGCACAATGGTATCGGGAATTGTTTTGCCTTGGCGTGCTGCAAACCAACATGCAATATCCTCCAAAGTACCCAAAGCACCTTGCGGTTTGGTTAAACAATCTTGATGTTGACGAGCTGCCTTTAAAGCTTGTACATTGATTTTTGCCACACTCATGGCTTTTCTCCTTTTACAATCATGGGTAAACCTGCGACCACAAACTCGACATGGTCGGATAACGCTGCCAAACGTTGATTTAAGCGACCATGTTCATCTCGAAACGCTCGACTTAAGGTATGTTCAGGCACCAATCCCATGCCTAATTCATTGGATACCATGACCACATCCGATTCCATGCGTTTTAATGTAGCACATAAATCGCCCACTGCGTCATCCACAGGTTTTTTTTTCCACATAAGATTCGAAAGCCAGAGTGTCATGCAGTCCACAAGAATTATATGTTTTTTTGAATACGATGTAAGCACATCAGCAATCGCTAAAGGTTCTTCCACACATTGCCACGCTTTAGGGCGACGTAAACGATGTTGTTCAATACGTTGTTGCCATGCGTCATCATCCTTTAATGACGGTGCTGTTGCCACATAAATCACCGCTTTACCACTTTGTTGGACCAAGTTTTCAGCGCGTGCTGATTTTCCAGAACGTGCGCCGCCTAAAATCAATGTGATGGACATAAAGCAGCCTCCAATCGTTGCCAATCGTTTTCTTGATTGGGAAAACCAAAGCGTAACCACCCGTTTAATTGAGGCCATTCAGGAAAAGCACGCAGCAATATACGATATTGAGCAAAATCTGGCACAGCATGCGGTGGTTTTGCCAAAATAAATGACGCTTGAGATGGTTTATATTGCCATTGATATTTGCTGAACAATGTTTCCAATCGTTGGCGTGAGTGTTGAATGTGTTGATCACGTTCATCAGCTTCGGGTAAAAGTTTTGCCAAAAGATGCAAGACCAAGGTAGAGCTTGCCCAAGTCGGTAACCAAGGGCTTAATCGCTCAATCATCGCTTCTTCTGCCACCACATAACCCAAACGTAAGCCTGGAATGGCAAAGGTTTTCGTCAATGAACCCAAACGTATCTGATTGGGCAAGATGCCCAGTTGTCGGCGTTCGGAAAACGTCATGTACGACTCATCTAAGACACCTTGTTGACAGTTTGGCATCGCACGTTTTTCACCAAAGGGATTGCTGGGCGAAGTCCACCATAAGACATCAGCTTGCGGCACCGCTTGCCCATGTTCAAAAGGCAATACATGACAAGCCGATCTTTGCGCACAACGAATAGGTTCATTGTAACATGGCACTTGAATCGCCATCGATTGCCACGGCATGGCTTGGAACATGATTTCAATGGCAGCTTGCGCTCCAGCAACAATCAACACTTGCTCAGGCAAGACACTCAAATACTTGGCTAAAATACTACGCGCAGGTTCGCCCTGTTTATCGGGATAGATTGCGGCAAGTTCGGCATGTTCATGTAGCCATGCTCCCAACCATTTCGGCTGCCTCAAAGGATGTAAACCAGTGGATAAATCTAAAATATCGGCAACATCGCAGCCCCATTGTTTGGCGATATATTCAATGCCACCGCCATGTGGAAAGCATTGAGGTAAACGAGGGATTACAACAGCCATTGCAGTAAATAAATCATCGCCACACCCAAGCATAGAGCGTTGCGTACCACAATCATGGCATCTTTAGCCACTTGTGTATTCACATCACGTGCATCGATAGCACCATAGTTGGGTCGAGTATCACACACGCCTTCACGCATCACATCACCACCCAGTCGAATATTGGCTGCAAACGCAAGGGCAACTTCGGGATAACCTGCATTGGGTGAAGCATGCGTTTGCGCTTGTTGCTGAACCGCTTGCCAAGCGACCTTTTGCCCGACCAAAAGCATCAAATAGGCGGTGATTCGTGCAGGAATATAATTGACAATATCATCACTTTTGGCAGCGATATAAGCAAAGTGTTCATAACGTGTGTTGTGATAACCCCACATCGCATCCAAAGTGTTGATCATGCGATAAGCAGCGGCACCAATGGGACCAAAGATGAAGAACCAGAACAAGGGCGCAATCACGGCATCAGAGGCATTTTCAGCCAATGATTCCAATGCTGCACGCTGACAATCAGCATGGTTCATAGCCGCTGTATCACGGCTAACAATGCGTGAAATAGCGTGGCGTGCAGTTTCTAAATCGTTTGACTCTAAAACTGTGCGGACATGTTCAAACAATGATTTCCAGCCAATAGATAACCACACAAGTAGTACATCGAAAAACATACCAAAAAGATGATGCCCTAGATAAATGATACTCAAGGGGAGGCTGATGACCAAGCTCCACGCCACCAAACCTGTTCGCCAATCATCACCATACAAAAAGGATTCACACCATGTTGCCCAGCGACCAAACCATGCGACAGGATGCCAACGGTTTTCAGGGTCACCGATTAAGCATTCCAATAAAAGAGCCAGTGTTAACGTCATATTTTTCCTACTTAATCAATCGAATTTGTAAGTGAACTGATGTTATGCATCATCCCGCACTTCCAAAACATACCAAGTTTAGAACCTAAGAGCATAGGATAATGTATATTTTTCACAAAGTGCGTAACATCAGTTAAGAT
>JAUZQL010000256.1 GCA_030950975.1 Mariprofundaceae bacterium
TCGTCGTTATCATCAGAAGCATCGTGATGATCCGCAGAATCCTCTTGCTTTGAACTCATCGAAAAAACCAACACGCCCGCATAAGCAAGGTATAAAAGCATCAGCAGCATGCCATGCCACCATTCAAGTTTTTCACCAATGGTAACAATAAGGATAAATTCGGCTGCAATCAGCATCAAGCCATCTCTTAAAACAACTTTTTTGGCGACGGGAATGGAAGAAATTTTAAACATTTTTATCGCCGCTAAAATACTCAATGCAGGAATCACCATAGTATTAAAGACGGCGCTACCTGCGGTTGTTCCGATACCACCAGCAAAGCCCGTGGTTTCATTGAATAAAAACAAAAAGATAAACGTTGCAAACAATTCGGGCATAGAGCTACCAATCGCATTAATAGTCGCGCCCTTCACACCATCGGTCATGTTACGACCCAAATAATCTGCTGCAACTTCAAAGCCATCGCAGGCTTTTGCAATCACAAGTGTTGCAATAAACACCAATATGAGAGAAATCATTAATTCCAAAATATCATCCTATGTGTATCATTTTTTTACTGTTTCCCAAATGAATGGCAGAAATCAGTTTTTTAACATTCGGCATCACACAACATCTTTGATTAGAGAGCAAGCAGCAAATGGCATATTTTCATGGAACATAGGGTAAGGCTTTCATAACTTAATATTTTATCGGGCATCGAATGGTTGAAACAATTGAAGCAAAACACCCTCGATACAAGCACTCAAAGGTGACGATAAACTAGAAAAGATACTGAAATTAATATTGTGTTTAAATCACTATAATTGTGCCACAGCATCTTCACCACGCATTACAGCCGTTTCAATGGTCGCAGGTAATTCGCCTGATTGAGGCTGTTCACAAGCATCAATGATATGTTGAGGCATCGGGTGCTTTTGATGTGAACGAACCACATTAGTGGCATCTTTGATGGTGATGATTTTATCATAGATGGGTTTGAGTTTAGGATTTTTGCTGATTTGTTTTAATTCTTGTAAGACACGATCTAATTTTTCTTGTTTAGAAAGCGTTGATTGATCGGCACTGATGACCACACAAATATGAGATAACCCCGAATGGGTTTGGTGTTGCTGACTGACATCGAAAAACCATTGACCATAACAGCCGATTGCCCCAATAAATGGATGCGGTAATTGAACTTTTTCTTGAAACCATAGATGAATATTACAAATGGTTTGTGTTTCAAGATGTTCTTGAATACCCAATAATTGATTGCGCACACTTGGAGATGTTGCCATGATAATATGCTTGTATGTGTGTTGTGTTTGATGGGTGTGTAGCGTGTAATCTTGTGCGTTTTTCTTAAGCTGGACAATGCGAGACGAGGTGTGAATGCGAACACCCAGTTGTTGGCAATATGCTTCAAGGGGTTGAATCAAAGCCTGTGATAAAGGCTTGTTGAACCATCCTAAACGGGCATGTTGATGTTTGGAAAACGCCTTTTGTAATACAAAACAAAAGCTGGCTGCATCAGCCAGTTGCATGGGTTCATTCATCGCCCCTAAACACAGCACTTCAATCAAATCTTGTTGTAATTGTGTGGAGATATGTTGACGAGACATCCAATCCGATACGCTGCCTTGTTGTGAAAACTTCATCGAAATAGCCAAGCGAATCAGGCTGGGCAAGGATGCCCAAGCATGTTGAGGCATGTTGAGTACAGCATGGATAAGTGCCAGTGAAAAAGGCAATTTATCCGATGTGCTTAAGGAAAAGTGTCCACGTTGTTCATCCCACAAAGGTAAAGCAAGTGTGTTT
>JAUZQL010000257.1 GCA_030950975.1 Mariprofundaceae bacterium
GCACAAAAAGAATCAATAACACACCAGATATGCGATGAGAAATACTTGCTATCATCCCCGGTAACCAACGATAAATGGATAGCCTTGGTGATAGAGGTCGTTCATGAATTGACATAGATGTCTCCTTCACGTCTATTATTATGAATGTAATTATTCATGTGCTGAATAGTTACTTATGAACTATGACGTATTATAGCCTAAAATATGACAGGGGAGACTTATCTTTTATGGGGGGAAATTCAAATCCTATGACAATACTTCCATCTATCTATCATGTGGTTATGCTGCGCCGCGATGTCATCACTACACTTTAACATTCTTACCCAAGACCCTGAAGGTCATGCACGTCGTGGGCGTATGCAACTGCCACATGGTATGGTTGAAACACCTGTATTTATGCCCGTCGGTACACAAGCTACGGTTAAAAGCCTGACACCTGCGGATTTAACGGACGACATCCAAGCAAGTATCATTTTAGGGAATACCTATCATCTCATGTTACGCCCCACTGCCGATGTGGTGGAAAAGATGGGTGGTTTACACAAATTCATGGCTTGGGATCGTCCGATTCTTACGGATTCAGGTGGTTTTCAAGTGTGGTCTTTGGGTGCTTTGCGTAAAATTGAAGCCGATGGTGTTCGTTTTCGCTCCCATATTGATGGGTCATCATGGTTTCTTGGACCCAAAGAAAGCATGGCTATTCAACGTCAATTAGGGTCTGATATTGTCATGGCATTTGATGAATGCACACCGTATCCAGCGACTTATGAGCAAGCCCGTGAATCGATGGAAATGTCGATGCGTTGGGCGGCTCAATGCCGTGAACATTTGCCAGTGAACCCTCAACAAGCACTGTTTGGCATTGTTCAAGGTGGTATGTATGCCGATTTGCGTCGGGAAAGTTTGCAAGCCATTGCTGACATGGACTTTGAAGGCATTGCTTTGGGTGGTTTGTCTGTAGGTGAACCCAAAGAAGAGATGATGGCAACGCTGGATGCACTTGCAGCACATTTACCCAAAGATAAACCGCATTATGTGATGGGCGTGGGTACACCCGATGACTTGATTGAAGGCATTGATCGCGGCATTGATATGTTTGATTGTGTGATGCCGAGCCGCAATGCACGCAACGGCACCTTGTTTACAGATTCTGGTAAAATTAATATCAAAAACTTAAAACATCAAACGGATGCCAGTCCGATTATGGAAGGCTGCACCTGTTATACTTGCCAACATTTTTCTCGCGCATATCTACGGCATTTGTATATTGCCAAAGAAATATTAAGTGCGCGCTTGAATACCTTACATAATCTTCACTACTATTGCGATCTTATGCAACGCGCCAGAGATGCCCTTGAAGCTCAGCGTTGGCCAGAATTTCGTGACCAATTTTTACAGCAGTACCGTCAAAACTAAAGCATAAAAACATACTAAACAGGAGTTTTATTCAAATGAAAAACATCATGCGTTCTATTTTTATCAGTATGGCAGCTATGATTGCCTCCACCAGCCCAGCATTGGCAGCCGATGCCGCAGGAGCAAGTGGTGATTTTACACAGTTAATTCCATTGATTATTATCATGGTTATTTTCTATTTTTTATTGATACGTCCGCAACAAAAACGCGCTAAAGAACATCGCAATATGGTTGAATCCTTAAAAAAAGGGGACAAAGTTTTAACCAATGGCGGTATTTATGGCACCATCATGGATGTGAAAGAAGGTTTTCTAAAAGTTGAAATTGCCGAAGGTGTTCGTGTTAAAATACAACGTGATGCTGTTGCCGCACTCTCTGATTAAGTTTCAAATCCTCTCTATCTCACTTATCGCATAAGGAACATATCATGCATACATATCCACGCTGGAAAATATGGCTCATCCTCATCACTTTCGTTATCTCAATCATGGCATCCTTACCCAATGTAATGACTGTACCTTCGTGGTGGCCGTCATCATTGAGTAAACCCATGAATCTTGGTTTAGATTTGAAAGGTGGTATCCATTTGGTCGTGGATGTGGATGTAGATGTGGCAGTTGCGCATAATGTTGAAGAAGAAGTGTCAACAGTGCGTAGTATTTTACGTCAACATAAAATGCGTTATAAGAAATTAGATGCCAAAGGTCATCGTATTTTATTGACCTTGAAGAACACCAGCGATCATGATCAAGCATTGGCATTGCTAAAGGATGCTTTACCCAAGTATACCGTTGAGAGTCAACAAGGATCATTTACGTTTACCGTGACAGAGGCAGAAGCGAAAGAAATCAAACACAATGCGGTTGAACAATCGATCGAAGTGATTCGTCAACGTATTGATGCTTTAGGCACTACGGAACCCGTGATTGCACGCCAAGGCGAACGTCGTATTTTGGTTGAAATTCCAGGCTTTAACGATAGTGCAGCTGCCAAAGCCTTGATTGGTCGCACAGCGGTACTGGAATTCAAACTTGTCGATGAAAAAGGCGATTTGGATAAAGCGTTGCAAGGTGATATTCCTTCAGGGGATGTGATTGTTTATGGTAAAGAAGAAATGCGTGGTGGCAAACCATTCAAACAACCGTATCTCTTAAAGAAACGTACGGAACTTTCAGGTTCATTGGTCGCAGATGCGCGCGTCTCTATTGATTCTCGGTACAATGAACATGCTGTAACACTGAAATTCAACAGCAAAGGTGCACGTACATTTGATAAACTCACCAAAGCGCATGTGGGCGAACGTTTTGCCATTATTTTAGAAGGGAAAGTCAATTCAGCCCCCGTGATTCGTGAACGTATTTCAGGCGGAAGTGCACAAATTACAGGCAACTTTAGTCCCAGTGAAGCGCACAACCTTGCCATTGTATTGCGTGCAGGTGCATTGCCTGCCCCCGTAAAAGTCGTTGAAGAACGTTCGATTGGCCCAAGTTTGGGGCAAGATTCGATCGATCAAGGTTTTAACTCCATCATTATTGGTTCGATTTTAGTGCTGATATTCATGTTGGTGTATTACAAACTTTTTGGCTTGGTTGCCAATATTGCTTTGATTTTCAATATGTTATTGATTGTTGCAGCCATGAGTATGATTGGAGCAACACTCACTTTACCTGGTATGGCAGGTATTGTTCTGACCATTGGTATGGCAGTCGATGCCAATGTGCTTATTTTTGAACGTATTCGAGAAGAACTTCATATTGGTAAAACGCCACTCGCTGCGATTGATAGCGGTTATGCCAAAGCATTCTCAACCATTGTCGATGCCAATATCACCACACTCATTGCTGCCATTGTATTGTTTCAATTTGGCACAGGACCAGTCAAAGGCTTCGCTGTCACCTTATCGGTAGGCATTATCGCTTCGATGTTC
>JAUZQL010000258.1 GCA_030950975.1 Mariprofundaceae bacterium
ATATTGTCATTGATTCACACGATAAAGTAGCTTGAAGGCACACTATAGATGCTCTTTCTTGAATACCCTGCGTAAGCGAAGCGTCGCGGCTGCTTGCAGCCCCTCTTGATGATCTAAATCTTTTACAAAAGTTACTTATCATCATTAAATGTTTGCCGACTTTGTCGGCTTCTTTTGTGTTTGTAGCGCGGAGAGCTTGCAAAGCTCGGCGATGCAATCGCTTTCAAAAGTCGCATGAAATGCGCTGAAAGTTCGCGCGTGTTCGCACGCACACTTGGTTATAAATATGTTATAAAGCTGTTATAGGGATTTTTATTTTCTCTGAAACCGTTGGGGTATAAGGCTTTGAGGCGTGTCCGTGTCATAAAAGCGTACCTGTTACAGTGAACTAGCGTACCTGTTACAGTGAAGCTTATTTTTAGGGTCGCCAAAGGGTTAAAATATCATCTTCAAGTTTCCATCCAGAAACAACATCTTGAGCCTTTAATTTACCCATTGATTTTCTCAACATCTGTCGAAATTTCCGTTTTTCTGTTGTCTTTGAACCTGTTAATGATTGTAGCTTTCCAAGCCCAATCCAATGCGGCTTTCGCCAAGTTGATTTATGGCTTAAAACGTAGCCGTGCAACCATTTTGTGAGATCACCTGATAGCGCATGACGTGTGCTAGTTTCAATGTGTGTAACGTTACCGCCAAATAGTTCAAAAATTTTTGAATCTAGGTCAATAATAACCATTCCAGATTCATCATCTTCGGCTACGCTAGCAATCAGACTTCCTGCATATCGACGTTTTCCGTTATCTATAATGAGCGTGGTCGATTTAAGTCTAACAAGGTCAATCCACATTCTTTTTGTATCACCAACTTTTCGCCCTGCTAGCTTCATTAAAAAGCTACGGCTACAATTTATCGTTGTGCTTTTTTGTCGAGAGCAAGCTTCAACACAAGCAAGCCATACGTCTTGATCAGATTGGCTTAGTTTTGCGCCTGTATAAGTGATTTTAACATTTTCCCATGCTGCAATATCAACATTTTCTAAATGCTCACGTCTTCCACGCTTATTTACACCAAACAGCGCACTACGAAGAATCGCCGAAGGCGCGGCTTGATGCGCTGGTGGGCAATTTGGAAAACGTATAATGTCTGCCTTGGACTTTGATTCTTTTTCTTGCATTGCATCACGTTCAGCAAGCTCTTTTTTTACTGCTTCAGGTATTTCAAATTTGAACGCCATCTTTTCCTCCATAGATACAAATCAAACTTTTTCCGCAATCCACGTTTTGATGAGCGATTGATATGGTACATCCAAGCTATTAGCCCTCACCTTCACTTTTGCAAGCATGTCTTCAGGCATTCACAAACTGATTGCTTTGGTTGTTTTCTTGAGATTCGGAAACACAGCAAGCTTGGCTTTGCTCATGTCTACATAGTCGATGCTGTCATGAGTTTCCCAAAACTCTCTTTCTTCTTGTTCTGTTTTGAAATCAGGTATTTTTTTCATATTGAATACGCCCATTTTTGTGCATTGATCACGCTGAATTGAGTTCAGAAAGCTCTTTTTTTCTACTTCATGTATTTCAAATTTGAATGCTAAAAAATCACCTTGTCACGCTACTTTTTTGGATTCATTAACCGCTTCAAACACGGCATTTCTAACGATTTTTTCTAAGTTATTTCCATAAATATGCTCTTTTAAAGCCGCATTAATTAAGGTCTGGTAAC
>JAUZQL010000259.1 GCA_030950975.1 Mariprofundaceae bacterium
GCCTTTTTTGCTGATTGAACCACTAAATTTGCCACACTTTGAGCTAAATTCTCAACACTTGAATAACGTTGGATATTCATATCAATAGTCATCATGTAAGCTCAAATCACGCCATCCACCTGCGCAGTCATTCAACAAATCATCCATACCTGGAATATCAAGCGTCCCAGCAGGGTAGCTTGAAATATCGGTTTCTTTTGCCCATTCATCTATAATTGGGGCTACAATCGCCCAACTTTCTTCCACTTCATCCGCACGAGAAAATAAACACGCTTCACCCAACATCACATCATGCAATAAGGTTTCATAAGCTTCAGGCATACCTGAACCCACCATGCCATAAGAAGCATCTAATTTGACGCTTCGCAATGCTGTAGAAAGTCCTGGTTGCTTGGCTGTCATGTTTAATTGCATGCCTTCATCAGGTTGTAATCGAAAAATTAATTCATTATTACGACCATTGTCATGATCTAAATCAAATAATTTTTGGGGTGATTCCTTGAAGCGAATACAAATTTCAGATACACGGTCAGGCAAACGTTTACCTGTCCGCAACACAAAGGGAACGCCCTGCCAACGCCAGTTATCAATGTGAAATTTCACTGCTGCAAAGGTTTCTGTACATGAATCATCAGCAACATTTTTTTCATCACGATAAGCAGCTACTGTTTTACCACCCACTTGACCTTCTGCATATTGCGCTCGCACGGCTATATCTTTCACATCTTCAGGCTTAATCTCACGCATAGAACGCAAGACTTTCATTTTTTCATCACGCACATCATTTGCATTCAATGAAACAGGTGGCTCCATCGCGACCAACGCCATCACTTGCATCAAATGACTTTGAATCATATCCCGAAATGCACCTGAATTTTCATAATAACCAGCGCGATAACCAATACCCAATGATTCAGACACTGAAATTTGAATATGGTCAATGTAGTTACGGTTCCACAAGGGTTCTAAGACTGCATTGGCGAAACGGAACACCATCAAGTTTTGCACCGCTTCTTTACCCAAATAATGATCAATACGATAAATCTGTGATTCATCAAAATATGTCTGTAATTTATTATTCAAATCTTTGGCATTGGCTAAATCCATACCAAAAGGTTTTTCGACAACAATACGACGAAAACCATCCGATTCATCGGATAAACCTGCATCTTTCAAGTTTTTACATACAATTTCATACCAAGAAGGCGGAATTGCCAAATAATACAAAGCATTGGTTTTTCCTTTATTCTCATGCAATGTGTTAGCAAGATTTTCGTACATCTTTGGATCCGTTAAATCACCGACCACAAGATCTAATTTATCCGCAATCCCTCGCCATGATGAAGGATTCATCACAGCTTCAGGAAAATAATGTAAAAGTTGATCATGCACATAGTTGACCCAATGTGAGCGCGTCCATTTTGAACGCACAACACCAATGATACGCGAATGTGGACCCAATAAGTTCCAACGATGCATATGTGCCAAGGCAGGCAATAGCTTGCGTTTACTTAAATCACCTGAAGCACCAAAAATCACAATATTGGTTGCTTCAGGTCGATTACAACCAATTAAAGAGGCAAACTTATCACCTGCCATGATTAGTCTTCCTTATTGGCAGCTTTGATGGCGTGTCCACCAAAACCAGCACGTTGTGCATTCACAATCTTGCCTGCAAAGGCATCTTTTTGACGGCTACGGAAACGCATTTGCAATGCCAATGTCATAACAGGTGTTGGAATAGCCAAATCAATGGCTTCCGTGGCTGTCCAGCGACCTTCACCTGAATCATCCATCCAATCCGATAATGAGGATAAATCACCATCTTGTTCCAATGCATCAGCCGTTAAATCAAGTAACCATGAACTTACCACGGAGCCATGTTGCCAAACACGCGAAATTTGATGCATATCCAAATCAAATTCATCTTTGGCTTTCATCAATTCAAACCCTTCAGCAAAGGCTTGCATCATGCCGTATTCCATACCGTTATGAACCATCTTCACGAAATGACCTGAACCAATCGCGCCCATGTGACCCCAGCCATTGCCATTGTCTGATGCTAACGTTGTTAAGGCTGGTGCAATCAAATCAATGGCTTGTTTTTCACCACCAATCATCAATGAATAACCGTTTTG
>JAUZQL010000026.1 GCA_030950975.1 Mariprofundaceae bacterium
TTGCAGTCTTTTTAGCGTATGTCTTACACGGTCCAATGATTAGCCTTTGGCAACATAAAAAGGTGACACAATATCGCCTTAAACGCCGCGCCAAATGCCAAGCCAACACAGAAAAACCAAGCGAATAACTTCTTTAAAGCATGTTTATCTAGTCATTCAAGTATGAACGTTGTGGTGTGTTCATGACTCTGGAAGTGCGGCTTTAGCCGCCGCTTCAATATCTTTGGGATGAGCGCGGGCAAGTCCTGTAATGATTGAATGATTTACCTCACGGGCAATGCGATTCACAGCTTCAAAATCACCGGGAGAAGCCGCAGGAAAGCCAGCTTCAATCACATCAACACCCAAAGCTGCAAGCCCATGGGCAACACGTAATTTTTCTTCGATATTCATGGAACAACCGGGAGACTGTTCGCCATCACGCAGTGTTGTATCAAAAATATATAAACGATCGGACATAAAACTCTCCTAAAACAAGCTTGATAGACTTGCTATGCCATTTTTAGCTTGTATAGCGTTATTTATAACATGCTTTAAAGAAGTTATTCGCTTGGTGTTTCTTTGTTTTCTTGGCGTTTGGCACGGCGTTTAAGACGATATTGTGTTACCTTTTTATGTTGCCAAAGGCTAATCATTGGACCGTGTAAGACATACGCTAAAAAGACTGCAAATAAAATACGATACGGGTCAACCATAATCAACACCATCGCCATCAACATCACGACAATCACAGTAAATGAACGTTTTTGTTTTAAATCAATATCTTTACCCGAAATAAAGCGAACATTACTGACCATCAACCACGCTAAAAATGCACCTATAATACCCCATAACCATGGTAATGGATCCAAACCACTTTGTTCATGAAACAATACTGCCGATGCAATCAACAGTGCTGTGGCTGGTGTCGGAAGCCCTTGAAAGTATTTTTTATCTTGGACTTCGTGACGTACATTAAAACGTGCCAAACGAAGCGCTGAACATGCCGCAATCAAAAACGCTGCCAACCAGCCCAATTTACCAATACTGGTCAAAGACCAAAGATAAATTAAGACGGCAGGGGCAAGTCCAAAAGATGTCATGTCGCACAAAGAATCCAATTCCGCACCAAAATCTGTTTCAGCGTGCAACAGTCGAGCCACACGACCATCCAACATATCAAACACGGCAGCAGCAATAATCGCCCATGCTGCTAATTCATATTTACCTTGAATCGCCGCAATTAACGCATAAAAACCTGCAAACAACCCCATCATCGTGAATAAACTGGGTAATAAATAAATACCGCGACTTGGTTTATGGGTGGGCTGAGTGCTCATGAAAGTAACCTTGTTTTAGGCTTCCCTGAAAGGGTTTGGATGTTGAATGTTTGTTGAGTCATGGGCGAAGACTACATCGCAAGCCAAAATGCCCAAGTTTTTTTGAAGCGATTCACAATTTACCAGCCTTAAGGCATAACTATTCAGATTGCGTTGATGACATTGCCCCTTCTTTTCAATCGCTTCACCGTTTACCTTTCGCACACTTTGATGGCTGGAGAATTGCATGCGTTATGATTGGACTGTAGAAGATATTATAAAATTATTTGAATTGCCTTTTAATGATTTGATATTTCAGGCGCAACAAGCCCATCGTCGTTACTTCGATGCCAATGAAGTACAACTTTCCACGTTGCTTTCGATTAAAACAGGTGGTTGCCCTGAAGATTGTAAATATTGCCCGCAATCATCGCGTTACAATACCGATGTTGAATCTGAACTTTTGATGAAAAAAGATGAAGTGATGAAGGCAGCGAAAGCGGCGAAAGAACAAGGTGCGACACGCTTTTGTATGGGTGCAGCTTGGCGTGAACCCAAAGGGCGCGCGTTTGATTTGGTCTTAGATATGATTCGTGAAGTCAAAAATATGGATATGGAAGCTTGCGCAACTTTAGGCATGTTGAATGCCGAGCAAGCACGTAAACTTAAAGATGCAGGCTTGGATTATTACAATCATAATTTAGATTCTGACCCAGAGTTTTACAAAACTATTATTTCAACACGTAGCTATGATGAACGTTTGGACACACTTAAAAACGTACGTGCTGAAGGCATGAGCGTGTGCTGTGGCGGCATTGTAGGCATGGGCGAAGCGTTAAAAAATCGTGCGGGCATGGTGGCACAATTGGCGCGTATGAACCCACATCCTGAATCTGTTCCTATCAATATGTTGGTCAAAGTCGAAGGAACACCAATGGCTGATATCGAAGATTTGGATACCTTTGATTTTATTCGCACCATTGCAGTGGCAAAAATAACCATGCCATCATCCCATATTCGCTTATCCGCAGGGCGTGAAGTGATGTCGGAAGAAATGCAATCTTTGTGTTTCTTGGCTGGAGCAAATTCAATTTTTTATGGCGAAAAACTTCTGACTACGGGGAATACTGAAGCCAATCAGGATCAAGCCTTGTTTAAAAAATTAGGTATTCGACCTGAAGAAGCTACAACCCCATCATCTCGCCGTATGGCAAATGCTTAACTATTAGAGAGGACACTATGCAACGTATTCCCGCAAAATCACCCCAAGCCATTCAAGCTTATGCTTTGGTCAATCGCTTGCAACAACGTTTTGTTGATGCTTTGGAAAACCTTGCTTCATCCTTGAATAGCCAACAAAGCTTTACGCCAGAAGAGTGGTTTCGTGATGAGGGAACTCATGGTGGTGGTATTCGTTACGGTACGGCGGATGGTGATATGATTGGTCGTGGATCAGTGAATACATCGCAAGTGCATTACGATGATTTGCCTGATAAAAAATTAAGTTCTGCGAATGCTCTTTCCACGATTATTCATCCTGTACATCCTCATGCGCCTTCCGTGCATATTCACATCAGTTGGACAGAAATGCGCAACGGTGATGCTTATTGGCGCATCATGGCGGATTTAAACCCTGCGATTGAAAACCCTGAAGCAACTCAGCAATTTTTGAGTGCGCTACAAACGGCAGCCCCTGACAATTACCATGAAGCAGTGGCACAAGGCGGGCGTTATTTTTTTATACCTGTGTTAAATCGTCATCGTGGTGTGGCACATTTTTATTTAGAACAATACAACACAGATGATAAGACTAAAGATTTGGCACTGGCGACATCCGTAGGCGAAGCTGCGATTGATACCTACGTTGCAATTCTTCAACACGCACTCACGCAACCAGCACATTGTTCAGATGCGGATCGAGCGGCACAATTGGCATATCATACCGTGTATTTTTTCCAAGTTCTGACACTGGATCGGGGCACAACGACAGGGCTTTTGGTACACAATCAAAACGATATTGGTATTTTAGCTTCCTTACCTGCGTATGTGGATAAAGATTTATTGGCATCTTGGATGAACGATATGCCTGAACCTCAAGAGAAATTATTGGAAAGTTTGATTGCTGTGTTGCCTGAGACATCGCCGTGTTTGATTGATGATGCAGTCAAACAAAAACTTGCAGATGTTATACGTCAACATTATCGCACACATCCTGGAGCAATTGCCTTACAAGCATCGGGGGATGTGCTTCCCTCCACTGTGAATAATCACCGTTAATATCACGTAATAATTTTTTCACCCCAATGGCAATATTCTGAAACAGCACAAAGATGACATTTCGGTTTTCGGGCGGTGCATGTGTATCGCCCGTGTAAAATAAGCCAGTGATGAGCATGCAATAAAAATTCTTTAGGAATGACTTTAAGTAAGCCTTTTTCAACTTCTAAAGGTGTTTTTCCAGCCGCCAGCCCCATACGATTTCCAACACGAAAAATATGGGTGTCCACTGCCATCGTGGGTTCACCAAACAAAACATTAAGCACCACATTGGCGGTTTTCCGCCCGACACCGGGTAATGCTTCTAATTCTTTGCGTGTCTTGGGAACTTGACCTTGATGGCGTTGCACTAAAATCTCACATGTTTTCATCAAGTGCCGAGCTTTGCTATGATAAAGTCCAATGCTTGAAATGTAGGACTCTAGTCTTTCCAAGCCCAAATCAAGAATGGCTTGAGGGGTGTTGGCAACAGGATAAAGCTTGGCGCATGCTTTGTTGACCCCGACATCGGTAGCTTGAGCTGAAAGCAATACAGATGTAAGCAATTCAAAATTGGATGTGTAATTTAATTCTGTTTTGGGTTCGGGATCCAATGCACGAAGATGTTCAAACAGCGCTCGAACTTCCGCTTTGCTCATTCTTTCTGGCTGTTTAATTGTTGACTTCTTTCAAGGTAAGTGTGACTTGTTGATCGACAATTTGTCCTTCAGCATTCAACATGCGTTCCACCAAATAAATTGTATCCTCATCAATTTTTTCAACTTGACCACTGTTTTTACCCATATAATTGCCTTGATGAACCGTGTAACCTTTACCCTGACTATCTTGCACCATCGCAACACGTTGATCGCCCATTTTATAGATGCCTACCAAGGATAATGTGCTTAAATCAAAGACTTCTAAAGGCTCTCGTTTACGGTTGAAAAGCTTGGATTGTTGGGCTTTTAATAAGCGTTGACCACGCAAAGCAATGGTGTCTAAATACGATGTAAAAGGGTCACGCAAGTGTTCAAAATCAATGGGTGGGGCTTTCATTTGATGTTGTCTCGCATCTGGAATGGCTGGCTCAGGTGCACTGCTGGCTTGGGCAATGCCTATTCCCCACCCTGCTCCTACACACAGATAACTTGCTACGATGAAC
>JAUZQL010000260.1 GCA_030950975.1 Mariprofundaceae bacterium
AACAAGGCTACTCAAAACGTGCCATTGCAAGAAAATTAGGTATTTCTCGTAACACTGTTGATAAACACTTATCGCAAGATACTGATAAGCCGATCTATCAATCAAGACCAGATAAACCTCATAAACTTGATCCATTTAAACCCTACATAAAAGACCGTATTGAATCAGCATTACCAATCCAGTTAAGTGCTGTTGTCATCATGCGTGAAATCGTACAGCAAGGATATGATGGTGGTATTACGCGAGTGCGTGAACATTTAGTTCAGTTGCGTGGTAGCCAAGTTGCTCCTGATATTGTTCGCTTTGAAACAGTACCTGGTAAACAGATGCAAGTTGATTGGGGTCAAATGCGTGGCGGTAAAAACCCCATTCATGCTTTTGTTGCAGTGCTTGGGTTTAGCCGCGCACTGTTTGTTTGTTTTACCGACAACATGCGCTATGACACGTTAGAACAATGCCATCGATTAGCCTTTGATTACTTTCAAGGTATTCCAACTGATGTCTGGTACGACAATATGAAAACAGTCGTGCTAGAACGCAATGCCTTTGGTATTGGACACCATCGTTTTCATCCTCAGTTTTATCAGTTTGCTAAAGATATGGGCTTTATGCCAAAGCTGTGCAAACCGTATCGTCCTCAAACCAAGGGAAAAGTTGAGCGCATGGTGCGTTATGTTCGTGATAACTTTTATGCACCCTTATCCACTAAACTGGCATCAGCTGGTTTAAAGATGGATGTTGATACGGCGAACATTAAAGGTATTCAGTGGTTGAACGAAGTCGCCAATGTGCGCATTCATGATACGACAAAAGAACAGCCTATGAAGCGCTTGATCGAAGAACGCTCTGTATTGAAGGCATTACCTTTTCAGCCAATTAAAGACATTGCTGTTAAGGGGGCTGATGCCATTATGCCGCTGAGCTTTGACATTCAGCCATTGCATCATGACTTGTCCATTTACAACGACTGTTGTCAGGTGGCACCGTTATGATACAAGAACGATTAAATGACTTAACGGATACACTCAAGTTACAAGGTATGGCACTTCATGTCCATGATTTAGCACAGCGTGCTGCAAAAGAAGAATGGGATTATCTGACCTTCTTTGAAAAGCTGCTAAAAACAGAAGTTAATGAGCGTCATGCACGCAAACAAAAGATGTTTACACGAATGGCAGGCTTTCCATCCATTAAGACCTTGGATGACTTTGATTTTGAATTTGCAGCAGGCGTGCCTAAAACTCAGGTACAAGAACTGGCGAGTTTATCATTTATAGAACGTGCAGAGAATATTGTATTACTTGGGCCATCAGGCGTGGGTAAAACACATATTGCGACAGCACTTGGCTATAAGGCTGCTCAATCTGGTTTAAAGACACGCTTCATTAGTGCTTCAGATTTAATATTACACCTCTCAACAGCACAGCGACAAGGTAAATATAAGTCAGTGATGCATCGTAGTGTCTTAGCACCCAAACTACTCATCATTGATGAAATAGGCTATCTGCCTTTTGATATTAGTGAATCTAAATTACTGTTTGATGTCATTGCGAAACGTTATGAAAAAGGCGCTATTATTTTAACCAGCAATTTGCCCTTCGGACAATGGGGGCAAACCTTTGCTAATGACACCGCATTAACATCAGCTTTACTGGATCGTATCTTACATCACTCACATGTCATTCAAATTAAAGGAGACAGTTATCGTTTAAGAGAAAAGAAACAAGCAGGCTTAATCAGCCATATTAAATAAACCAAGTGGCTCACTTTTCAGTTGATGGAGTGGCTCAGTTTTAGACCGTTGTTGACAATATGTTACTGTGTTGCTTTTTTATATCTGTGACCAGATAACTGACAACAGACTATTTCTAACTGCTTCATCATCCGACTAGAATGGTAATGGCTTAGCGGTAATCCACGTTGTGTTGATATTGTAGCAATAGTTCTGGCACCAGCAGAACCATTACCTTCTAAGCTTATTTTTTGTGCCCAGAGGGGTCAATTTTAAGATGCTGTTGACAGATGTGGAGCTATAGTAATTATACGTTTAACTAAAACACCAGAATAGTTATAGATAACCATTTATGGGATAAAATACAAAATTATAATACTATACATATACCCTAACTACTAACCTAAAACAATTAAGTCATTGTTGTAATTAAAGTTATTAAAAACATTTCCGATATAGTGTTTAGAACAACTCATTTGGACCTTTTTATGATTGAAATTCCTAAACAATATAGAACAGCTCTACTAACAACAAAATCTACAAAACGTGGCATACGTTTTAACAGTATTGTGGATAAATATGAAACTATAAGATTTGTAGAGCGACGTTTAGCTCCTACCCGTAGACAACCACAACAAGCTAAAAATACAATTGAAAGACGAGTATCGTCTGATCGTCGTAGACCATCATTTAGCAGTAAGGCA
>JAUZQL010000261.1 GCA_030950975.1 Mariprofundaceae bacterium
AGAAGTTTGTTTTTGGTATGGTTGGCTTGGTTATATTGATGCTTGTTTTGCTTTATTTATTTTTGCTTCAATAGCCACTTTATGGCGAGCATTCGAAGATAAATCCGCACGTTGGCTTTGCCTAGCCTTAATTTTAATATCCATCGCCTTTTTGATTAAAAATATTACCGCTTATGCCCTGTTCTTTGCTGCTGGCTTAGTTTTAATCACACGCCTTAAACGCTGGTCACTATTAAAAAATCCTTTTTTTATTATCCTGACTTGCTTAGCGATGAGTGTACCAAGCCTTTGGCAATCTTTTATTTCATCTGGCGCTGACATAAATCTCGCAGGCTCAAGTGTGGATGATATTATACGGAAATTTATAGGCTTTGATCTTTTCAGAGTTCTGAACCATTGGCTTACTTACCCTTTTATTTTTATTTTTCGCTCTTTACCGCTTGCTCTATTTTTCATTTGGTTGTGGCTAAGGCATAAACAACGTTTTCAATGGGATGAACCATTAACCACGCTTGCATTGATATTACTGGTCTGCTTCCTACCTTTCTGGATTTCACCGGGTGGAGGTGCACGCTACCTTATTCCACTTTATGGTTTTGTAGCACTTTTACTGACAGGTTTGCTATTACAGCTAAATCAACTTCAGCTCAAACAAAGTATTCGGCTCATTGCATTGCTGCTAATGCTTAAACTACCCTATAGCTTATTGATTTTGCCTTATATCAAAGATCACATGCCAGAACGTGATATTAAAGCGGTTGCTCGAGAGGTCATCGCGATAAGTCATGACGCTCCTCTGCGCACACAAAGTGATGTGGCTAATGGTTTATCCATTGCTGCTTATATTGATGTTTGGCAACAGGACAAGACCCCAATTCACTGGTATAATGGTAAAGAAAAAGGCGGTTATATTTTAGCAGAAGAAGAAACAGATGGCTTTGGTGAACTGGTTAAAACATGGCGCTTACTAGGTCGTTTGGTCTATTTGTATAAACAGGATTAAAAACATGAGTGATACAATGATTCCATTTAATAAACCTTATATGACGGGTGAAGAAACAAAGTACATTCTTGAGGCTCATCAGCATGGTCAACTAGCGGGAAATGGTCCCTTTACTCAACGTTGTCAAAATTATTTGGAAGAAACAACTGGTGCAGCAAGGGTCTTATTAACCCACTCCTGTACAGCTGCTTTGGAAATGTCAGCCATTCTACTGAATCTTGAGCCTGGTGATGAGGTCATCATGCCCTCTTACACCTTTGTATCGACAGCCAATGCTTTTGTATTACGCGGAGCTGTGCCTGTGTTTGTAGATATTCGTGAGGACACACTCAATATTGATGAGACACTCATCGAAGCAGCCATTACGAAAAAAAGCAAAGCCATTGTTGTGGTCCATTATGCTGGTGTTGCCTGTGAAATGGATAGCATTATGAACATGGCTGAAAAACATCAGTTATATGTCATTGAAGATGCGGCACAGGGCGTGATGTCCTCTTACAAAGGTCGCCCTTTAGGTAGCATCGGACATATGGCTGCCTTTAGCTTCCATGAAACAAAAAACATTATTTCAGGTGAAGGCGGCGCACTTTTAATCAATGATGTCAGTTTCTCCGAACGTGCTGAAATTCTATGGGAAAAGGGTACCAATCGTAGCAGCTTTTTCCGAGGAGAAGTCGATAAATATACTTGGGTTGATATCGGCTCATCCTTTTTACCGGGGGAACTGATTGCTGCATTTTTATGGGCGCAGTTAAATCATGCGAATGACATTACCAACAGACGTCTTCAAGTATGGGAAGAATATTATCAAGGTTTTTCGGAGCTTGAAAAGCTTGGTATTATTCGACGTGCCCAGATTCCTCAGTGCTGTCAGCATAATGCGCATATGTTTTATTTTTTATTAAACAGCTTAGAAGAACGCAGTGCTTTGATAAGCAGTATGAAACAACAAAAAATTATGCTTGTTTTTCATTATGTACCCTTGCATTTATCTCCAGCAGGTCATCAATACTGTCGAACTTCTGGGCTTTTACCTGTGACTGAAAAAATATCAGAACACTTGGTTCGCCTACCGCTATGGCCCAATCTTGGAAAAAATCAGAAAAAAGTAATGGATTGTATTCAAGGTTATTTGAAATAAGGGATTTGGAAAATAATTATCTCAATGATTATGTAATACATGGTTGTTGCGCAAAAGATTTGACTTATAAATATGAGAGCTGATCGAGCCAGACGAAACCGCAACGCGCGTATAACTCGCTGCCGCTGCTTCCTTCCGGACCTGACGGGGTTCACAAGCATCCACCGTGCGGAGCCCAACCCGATCAGCAACTGTAAAAAATCAAAGGTATACTCA
>JAUZQL010000262.1 GCA_030950975.1 Mariprofundaceae bacterium
GCAATATCCGTTGCAGTCGGTATCGCCCAACCTTTGATAGCAAAACTATCACCTTGATTAAAAGCAATGAAAAGCAATGCTGGAATCATCATACCACCCAAGGCTGCGATACCCGGTAATGCAATTTGTTTCATCGATGACAAATGCCCTTCCATGATTTCTCTTTTCACTTCTAAACCAATAAGAAAAAAGAAAATAGCCATCAAGCCATCGTTGACCCATAAAATAAGCGGCTTGGCGATTTGTAAATGACCAAAGCGTATTTCGACATGGGTATGTAAAAAACTGCTGTAGATATCTGACAAAGCACTATTTTGTAGAATAAGGGCAAGAATCGTGATGAAAATCAGCAATATGCCAGCAAAAGAGTCTTGTTTTATCAGTTTTTTTAAAAAAGTCATCGTGAATCTCTCATATGGTGATGATACACTCCACCGCGTAATAAACCTGCCAAATCATGGTATAAATGATCCAAAACAAGCGATTTTGGTGTTTCTGGCAAACCACTTAAACCTGTTTCAACCACACAATAGCCTTGTGGCTTTAGCCAATGTTCTGCATCGAATAGAATTTTATAAAGCAAACTTAAACCATCCTGTTGATCGGTCAGTGCAATGCTGGGTTCATAGGTCAATTCCACGGCAATATCATCCATGTGTTGCAACGATAAGTAAGGCGGATTGGAAACCAATAAATCTAAAGGCGGAAGTGATGTAGGAAATGCCTGATACACATCCCCTTGTCTAAAATCAATACGTTCCAATACCCCATGTTTTTTCGCATTGTTTCGGGCAATATTGAGTGCTTTTTCGGATATATCTGTCGCTAAAATGCTTGCATGGGGATATTCACAAGCCAAGGTAATGGCAATACATCCTGAACCTGTGCCAATTTCAGAAAAATCATACGCAGCATCTTGATGGGGGTAACACTTCAAAACTTCTTCAATCAAATGTTCTGTTTCAGGGCGTGGAATCAATACATCAGGCGAAACTTCAAAATCACGCGACCAGAACTCTTTATGACCTGTGATATAAGCAATGGGGCAAGCTTGACCACGTTGTTGCAGCATGGCTTGAAAATGTTCTTCAACAGCATGAGGCAATTCATCCAACGCACGTGTAAATAGTTGCGTCGCAGTGATTCCCCATGCATGCATCAATAAAACTTCAGCATCCAAACGTGGTGTATCACAGCCTGTTTTTTTTAAATATTGAATCGCATCATGGAGAACTTCACGGGCAATCATTTGCCCTGTTGGGTAAGTAACATCGCTTGATGGTAGCTCAATAAGGCTTCAATCAATTCATCCATATCACCACCCAAAATTTGCTCTAATTTATACAAGGTCAAATTGATACGATGATCGGTGATGCGACCTTGAGGATAGTTGTAGGTCCGAATACGTTCCGAACGATCACCCGAACCCACCATGTCTTTACGCACTTCTGCACGTTCAGAATCCACAGCATGTTGTTCCTGATCAAATAGGCGAGCTTGTAATACTTTCATCGCTTGCGCTTTGTTTTTATGTTGACTGGATTGATCTTGGCATGTGACCACCAAACCTGATGGCAAATGGGTTAAACGTACGGCAGATTCCGTTTTATTCACATGTTGGCCACCCGCACCCGATGCTCGATACACATCAATGCGTAAATCTTCGGTACGAATATTGATATCCACTTCTTCGGCTTCAGGCAAAATAGCCACAGTACAAGCAGATGTATGGACACGCCCGCCTGATTCAGTCGTTGGCACGCGCTGGACACGATGCGTACCTGATTCAAACTTAAAGATTGAAAACACACCTTGCCCTGTCACTTGAGCCACAATTTCTTTATAACCACCAATACCTGTTGGATTACTGGATAAAATAGTTACTTTATAACCTTTAATTTCTGCAAATCGGCTATACATGCGAAATAAATCGGCAGCAAACAATGCCGCTTCATCACCACCTGTACCTGCACGGATTTCCAAAATAATATTACGATGGTCGTTGGGATCTTTGGGCAAAAGTAAAAGTCTTAATGCGGCTTCACAATCCAACATTGCCTGTTTTAATTCTCGATTTTCTTCTTCCGCAATCGATTTTAATTCAGCATCACACTCATCATCCGCAAGTAAATCTTGGTTATCTTTGATTTGTTGTTCTAAGGATTTGTAATGTTGAGCGTGTTCTTTAATGGGTTCAAGTTCAGAAAAATCACGTGAAATTTGAGCATAACGTTTAGGATCTGATGTCACATTAGGGTCTGCAAGCATGATACTTAAATCTTCATACTTATGTAAAATATCATCCAGCCTTGTGTTCATTGGCATCCTTTTTTACGTTGATTGCTTTTATTTCTAGATCAAATAATTTGCGTGTCGCACCCATCAACAAATCGCCTTCCATATCATCGGGCATACTTTTAAGTGTTCTTAAGGTGGGGTGTAAAAAGCGTTTCATCAAAGAACGACCAAATCGTTCGACAGCTTCCGATTGTTCAGGCGATAAACCTTTTAAATAACGTTGTGCCTTTACCCATTCTTCTTCGCGTAAACCTTCTATTTGTTGTTGTAAACTACGAATCAATGGCACAGTTTCTAATGATTTTAGCCAATGTAAAAAATGTTTTTCTTCTTCTTCTAAAATATCACGCGCTTGTAGAGATTCTTTTTCACGATTGTTACGGTTGCCTTGAACGACTTGCTGTAAATCATCAATATCATACACATAAGCACCATCAATATCAGCAATGCGTGGATCAATATCTCGAGGCACAGCGATATCCACTAAAAACATAGGACGACCCTTACGTTTTTTCATCGCTTGCTTCACTGTATCGGGCAACAGCACATAGGTACTGGCACCTGTACTCGAAATGACAATATCAGCCGAGTCTAAATAATCTGGCAACTGTTCTAAGGTTAAAGCATGACCTTCAAATTCAACAGCTAAGTTTTTAGCCCGATCTAAGGTACGATTAGCGACTAAAATATCACTGCAACCATTGCCACATAAATGACGTGCTGCCAATTCCGCCATTTCACCCGCACCAATCAACATGACGGTTTTACCTGTTAAATCATCAAAAATACGTTTGGCTAATTCCACTGCACAGGATGATATATTGACTGATTGCTTACCGATTGCGGTTTCACTGCGAGCCCGTTTGGCTGCGCTAAAGGTGGATTGATACAAACGGTGCAAAATATGCCCTGCTGTACCTGCTGCTAAGGCTTGTTCATACGATGCTTTGACTTGACCTAAAATCTGCGGTTCACCCAATACCAATGAATCCAAACCTGATGCCACTGCATACAAATGACGTACAGCATCATCGGTGGTATAAGAATAAAGATGGGGTGACACTTGTTCAATATCCATGCCCGATTTAGATGCAAACCATTCATGCAC
Source organism: Mariprofundaceae bacterium (assembly GCA_030950975.1). Classification (GTDB taxonomy): domain Bacteria; phylum Pseudomonadota; class Zetaproteobacteria; order Mariprofundales; family Mariprofundaceae. The sequence continues at coordinate 3,407 of JAUZQL010000262.1, forward strand.
AAGTGCAATGGCAGTATCAGGATCATGCGTTATAACAGTCATCTCCACACGATTACAAGTGGAAAGCAGAGCAGCCTCACGAATACTTGGACGACTAATTTTTTTTTGTAAAATAGCAGCAATATCTTTTTCAGGAACTGCAAGGCGTTCGCGCAACTCCACAGGTGCTGTTTTATGATTAAGACCAACATGACATATACGCATCGGGCGAACCTAGCCTTTTAAGGGTAGCTGTCCATCGTCAACAAGGACGATCGGAAGCTCTATTATTTTATGATCCATCAAACAATGTAGTGTAGATTGCAGGCAACCTTGAGTATCTGTATTTAATACTAAATAGACCCATAACCCTGCTTGCTTCCATCCATCCATCGTTTGAATATGTATTTCATTTTCTTGAACTTTTTGCATGTTTAGCGGCTCAAGTTGGAAGCTTCCTTGCACCGAAATGCCTTCTTTTTTCCATAAGTCAGAAATTTTTATCCACTCATCTTTATTTCCAGCATCAAGATGATGAATCCGACAAATCACACCTGAACTTGAAACACCCAACAACCCAAACAAGGTATTTTCTTCAGTCTGACAAGCGACATGCCAGATGTCCTGAATGGATTGACGCGTGATCGATAGTGAACAAGGCTTTTTTTGCATGCCACGAAGCATAAATATGCTTGCGGTTGGGTCAAATCAAAGCCGATACAAAAAAATAAAATAAGCTGTGCCTTGACACTTTCAAGCTCCCCAACAGCATGCGTCAGCTTCCAAAAGGAGAATACCGCATGAAAAAACATACCATTCAATCTACTGAAGAGATTGTATCATGTTCCGATCACGGTGGACATCCACTCGTCTATATCAACATCAAGCAAGGTCACAAAGCATGCCAATATTGTGGACAACGCTTCGAATACACGCCTGAAAAGAAGAAGTAGTCATCACATCGCCAACTGGCGTAGCACTTCAAACAGTGCAACGCCAGTGGCCACTGAAACATTCAATGATTCAACACTTCCTGGCATCGGAATATGCACCAGTTGATCACACGACTCTCGGACTAAACGTCGCATGCCTGCGCCTTCTGCACCCATGACTAAGGCATTTTTGCCACTAAATTTGGTTTGATAAATATTACTATCGGCTTCTCCTGCCAAACCTGATACCCAAAAACCTGATTGTTTTAAATCTTCTATGGTACGTGATAAATTTGTCACCCGAATCACAGGCAGGCGCGATAAAGCACCGCAGGCACTTTTTGCCACCACAGGTGAATCCAAGTTGGCTGCATGATCTTTGGGTACAATCAAAGCCAAACATCCAGCAGCTTCGGCTGTACGAATACACGCACCTAAGTTATGTGGATCGGTGACCTGATCCAACAATAAAACCAAAGCTGATGTTTGTTCGGATACCGTTTTTAACCATGTTTTAAAATCAATCAAACCCTGTGGGCGAAGTCTTGCAATCACCCCTTGATGCGGTACACCTTCTGCTAAACGTTCCAAAGCTTCACGTGGCACAAACACCACCCGCACCCGTTGTTTTTTTGCCAAATAGACCAATTCATTCAATCGGGGATGGTTTTTTCCTTTTAAAATAAGCAATTCATCCAATGCTTCATCTGAATCCAAAGCATGTTTGACTGCGTGAATGCCTGCTAATATTGCCATGTATTACCTCTATTCATGTGATGATGCATCATGATGAATGACGCAAAGAACGCTCTGTTATAATGACCAGCACACTTTGAATCAATGCCGCCAATGGAATGGCAATAAACACGCCCAAAATACCCCAAATACTACCGAAAAAAAGCACCGCTACGATGATGGCAATAGGGTGTAAATTCACAACTTCTGAAAACAACCATGGAATCACAATATTTGCATCAATCAACTGAATAACACCATAGGCAAGTACGGCATACAAAGTCATATCGGTGTTGCCCCATTGGAAAAAAGACAACAACATCACAGGAATGGTCACCAGTGCTGCACCCACAAATGGAATCCACACTGAAATGCCAGTCAACACACCTAAAAGTAATGCGTAAGGATGCCCCATCAGAACATAGGTCAACCACATCACCAAACCAACCATAAATGATTCCCAAAAACGTCCACGAATATAATTACCAATTTGCATATCCAATTCTAACCAAACGCGCGCCAATAAAGAGCGTTCGTGTGGTAAAAATTCCTTGCCCCATTGTAAAATGGATGTTTTGTCTTTCAGTAAAAAAAATACCAAGACTGGAACCAATACGGCATAGACCATCAAAGCCATTAAACTTGGAATAGATGCAAAGGATGCTGAAACAACCATACCTGCCCATTCTTGCAATTTATTGGTGAGCGAGGCAATGGCTTGCTGCAAGTGTTCAGGATTCATCCAAGAAGCATAATTGACTTGTAAATCATGGATACTTTGGCGTAAGTGTTCAATATTTTTAGGAATATACTGGACTAAACTCCCAATTTGCTCGGTTAATAAAGGCAATACCGCCAACAATGCAAACAATAGGGTTAATAAAGCACCCAGACACACTACAATCACTGCCAATATGTGTGGCACATGCAAACGGATTAAAAGTTGCACAATGCCATCCAAGACATACGCCAAAGCAATGGCAAAGAACACAGGTGCTAAGACATCACCTAGCAGCACAATCAACAAGAAAATAACCAGCAAAGTTGCCAACAGCATCATCAATTGTGTATCTGATAAACGCTGTTGAAACCATTGTTGAATCAGCTTCATGTCTTTTTACGATCCCCACCAAAAGCAACCAATACCACTGCCATGATGGATGCCAAAAGATGCACAATTTCACTGATGCCATGCAATATGCCAAACTGTATTTTTTGAGGATCATCTTTGGCTAATGCAGAAATATCACCTGCGGCATCTTTTAAGGATTGCATCACAGGTGCAATGGCAAACTCATTGGCACAAACCAATAACACCATCACACCCAATAATGTCCAATTCAACCATCCCAATGAAGATAAACGCATCCAAAATGCTGCGACCGAAGCCGATAACAATAAAATACCCAAGTTGGAAATATGAAAAATAGCGCCTGCGACCATGCCTGCTGTATGCGTGTCTAATTTAGAAAACAATACAGGAGCAATAACAAATCCTGGCACAATAAGAAGTGCTAATATCATTGCCAAGGATAGACGAATACCCGCCATTCGGACACATGCTTGACTCACTGCCATTAGATGTAAGTAATGCTGACAATTTCATATTCACGTTCACCGCTGGGTGCACGCACAATCGCTTCATCACCTTCGGATTTACCAATCAAAGCACGGGCAATGGGTGAGGTAATCGAGATTTTCCCTTGGGATAAATCTGCTTCATCTTCCCCGACAATTTGATAAGTGACTTCTTTTTCGGTTTCTACATCAATCAAGTCAACGTTAGCACCAAAAACAATCGTATCCGATACCAATGATGCCGTATCAATAATTTGCGCTCTTGCCAGTTTATCTTCCAATATGCCTATGCGTGATTCATTCATGCCTTGCTCTTCTTTGGCTGCATGATATTCCGCATTTTCAGATAAATCACCATGCGCACGGGCTTCTTCAATGGCACGTACAATTTCATGCCGTTTTGTGCCTTTTAAATAATTCAATTCTTCACGCATTTTTTCTGCGCCATGTTTGGTCATTGGAACCCGTTCCATTAACATCCCCTCTCATCGTTCAAATATTCTTGAATACTTTTCACTGCTGTGACATCAAGTTTCTCAGCAATGGCTTGCACCGCTGCCAAACCACCTGACATGGTAGTGAAATAAGCAATACCACGATCCAAAGCGGCTTGTCGAATCGATTTAGAATCCTTGATGGCTTGCACCCCTTCAGTTGTATTAATAATCAAATCCACTTCATCAGATAACAAACGATCCACAATATGAGGACGAATACCATCCAACACTTTTGCCACCAAGCTTGTGTTAATGCTTGCTTTAGCTAAGTAAGCATGCGTACCTGCTGTGGCTAAGACTTCAAAACCTGCATTCACCAAGGTTTGAGATAGCTCAATCAGTGCACACTTATCTGCATCGCGTACGGAAAGAAATGCTCTACCTTTTTTCGGTAAGGGTGAACTGGCAGCCAATTGTGCTTTGGCAAATGCCCCTGGAAATGTCCGAGCAATGCCCATGACTTCACCCGTTGATTTCATTTCAGGTGAAAGCAATGGGTCCACACCTTTGAATTTAACAAAAGGAAACACGGCTTCTTTCACTGCCCGATATGTTTTAGGCTGTTTAATTTCATCAATACCTAAATCATCCAAGCTTTGACCCGACATAATCCGTGCTGCGACTTTTGCCAAAGGGATACCTGTTGCTTTTGACACAAAAGGCACGGTTCGTGAGGCGCGAGGATTCACTTCTAAGACATAAAGTGTCTCACCTTGCAAAGCAAACTGAATATTCATCAATCCGACGACATTCAATGCCATGCCCAAAGCTTTTGTTTGACGATGGACTTCAGCGATGACGACATCAGAAATAGAGTGAGGCGGCAAACAACAGGCCGAATCACCTGAATGTACACCCGCTTCTTCAATATGTTCCATGATGGCACCAACCACCACACGTTTTCCATCACATAAGGCATCGACATCCAATTCAATGGCAGAGTTTAAGAAACGATCCAATAGCACAGGATGATCAGGTGAGGCTTGCACTGCTTCGCTCATGTAACGCAACAAACCTTCTTCATCATGCACGATTTGCATGGCTCGCCCACCCAATACATAGGATGGACGTACCACCACAGGGAAACCAATTTTATAAGCAACGTCCAAGGCTTCGTCAGTCGAACGAGCGGTGCCATTTTCAGGTTGCAACAAGGATAAATCATGCAATAACTGTTGAAAACGTTCACGATCTTCTGCCAAATCAATCATATCAGGACTTGTTCCAATAATAGGAACGCCTGCGTGTTGTAAGGATTCAGCCAATTTTAATGGCGTTTGACCGCCATATTGAACAATCACACCCGTAGGTTGTTCGATGTCAACAATCGCCATAACATCTTCAAAGGTTAGGGGTTCAAAGTACAAACGATCAGAGGTATCATAATCTGTGGAGACTGTTTCAGGGTTACAATTCACCATAATGGTTTCAAATCCATCTTCGGATAAAGCAAATGCAGCATGCACACAGCAATAATCAAACTCAATCCCTTGCCCAATACGGTTTGGACCGCCACCTAAAACCATGATTTTTTTCTTTTGAGTCGGCTGGGCTTCGCATTCTTCTTCGTAGCTTGAATATAAATACGGGGTTTTGGCTTCAAATTCAGCAGCGCAGGTATCCACACGTTTAAATACCGCTTTCACACCCAATTCGGAACGTGTCTGACGAACGATATGTTCATTTGTATTCAGCAACATTGCCAAACGTTGATCGGATAAACCTTCACGTTTTGCCTGTCTCCATTCTTGCTTGCTTAAGCTTGCGACATCACGCCCAGACAAACCTTGTTCCAGTTGAATCACCGCAGCCAATTCACGCACAAACCAAGGATCTACTTTACTGACGTTAAAAACTTTTTCTTCACTCCATCCTGCTCGTAAGGCTTCACCCATCCACCACAAACGATCTTTACAAGGGATGCCTAATTTTTCTTGTAAAAAAAGATCCTCATCCACATCGATAGGAATACTCTTATCAAAACCACAGGAATCGACTTCCAAGCCACGCATCGCCTTGCCCAATGATTCTGTGAACGTGCGACCAATGGCCATTACTTCACCGACTGATTTCATTTGTGTGGTTAAGCGTACATCCGTACCAGGAAATTTTTCAAAGGCAAACCTTGGCAGTTTGGTGACAACATAATCAATGGTTGGTTCAAAGGCTGCGAACGTTTCACCTGTAATATCATTGTGAATTTCATCCAAGGTGTAACCGATAGCCAGCTTGGCAGCGATTTTAGCAATCGGAAAGCCAGTGGCTTTGGATGCCAGAGCAGAGGAGCGGGATACACGTGGATTCATTTCAATGACAATCAAACGCCCATTTTCTGGGTTTACAGCGAATTGAACATTTGAACCGCCTGTTTCCACGCCAATTTCACGCAAAATAGCAATCGAAGCATCACGCATCCGTTGATACTCTTTATCCGTAAGTGTTTGCGCAGGCGCAACGGTAATCGAATCCCCAGTGTGGACACCCATCGCATCAAAATTCTCAATGGAGCAAATAATCACACAGTTATCGGCATGATCACGCATCACTTCCATTTCGTATTCTTTCCAACCAATAATGGATTCTTCAATCAAGATTTCAGTCGTGGGCGATGCATCCAATCCTGAACCTGCAATTTGCTTGAATTCTTCAAGGTTATAGGCAATGCCACCACCTGAACCACCCAAGGTAAATGAAGGGCGAATAATGACTGGAAAACCAATATCTTCAGCCAAGACTTTGGCTTCATTCATGGTATGTGCAAAACCACCACGTGCCATGTCTAAACCGAGATGGTCCATCGCATGTTTAAAGCGTTCTCTATCTTCAGCTTTATCAATGGCATCGGGTTGTGCGCCAATCAATTGAACATTGAATAAATCTAAAATACCATGTTGATGTAATTCAAGCGCACAATTTAATGCTGTTTGCCCACCCATCGTAGGTAAAATAGCATCAGGTCTCTCTTTTTCAATAATCTTAGCGACCACTTCCCAAGTTACAGGCTCAATATAAGTAGCGTCTGCAAATTCAGGATCAGTCATGATGGTGGCAGGGTTTGAGTTGACTAAAACAACACGGAAGCCTTCTTCTTTCAAGGCTTTACAGGCTTGAACACCCGAGTAATCAAATTCACAAGCTTGTCCAATAACAATAGGGCCTGCACCTAAAATCATAATGGATTGAATATCAGAACGACGTGGCATGGAGGTAAAACTCCTAAAACTGGATTTTCTGCATGGTGAAAGCCACATAAGCCAACACCAAACACAGAAAATGGGTAAGTCAGACTGCTCTGTTACTCACCCATTTAAACGCGAAGCATAGCTTCAAGCTGTGCTATAGGGAACCTCAAAAAAGACCATCAATCGACCTAAGTATTTAGGTTTGTTTCATGATGGTAGCTCAAACGTCCTCGAATCATCATATCCACGCCTAACTTTTGACGTTTCACATCGAGCAATTGCACCGCTTCTGACATATGGGCAATACCCAAGCCATGCCAAAGATTTACGGCATTGATACCACCAATCAATACAGGGGCTTGATACAAAACCAATTCATCCGCCAGTTCTTGTTCAAATAAAGACGCATGCAAGGTTCCACCGCCTTCCACCAAGACTTGCAAACATCCACGTTCTGCCAAATCTTCCAAAGTAGCTTGCAGATTGTTTACTTGGACGATGGTTACGCCTGCTTGCTCCCAAGGTGCATCGTCTGGACTGTTGGCATGGACATACATGATAGATGGCGCTTCAGAGCTTAGAATCTGATAATTGTCACGAAATTCAGGGCTATGTGTGGCTATAATGACACGTAAAGGCGGCGTGCCTCGTAAACGTGCATCACGCACAGTTAAAGAAGGATTGTCATCGCGTAATGTTCCTGCACCCACCATGATAGCATCACATGTTGCCCGCAAACGATGGACATGTTTCCGTGATTGTTTG
>JAUZQL010000263.1 GCA_030950975.1 Mariprofundaceae bacterium
ACCTTCCAAGCTATGTCGATCCCCTGCCAAGACAATCTCGATACTTTCTTGTTCAGACATCGACCAAGCCGATAACATATGGGTGAAACCCACAGGTGCTTGTTGCAATAACGGTGAAAAATGACGGAATATTTTTTCTGCTGCATCATCTAAGGTCATATCACTGCTCATGCGTGATAAACGAATAAGATTATGCGCAGCCACTGCGTTACCTGATGGTAAAGCACCATCCCATGCATCCAAAGGTCGAACAAGAAGGGTTTCAGCATCGTTCGCTGTGAGAAATAACGCACCTGATGTTCCTTGAAATTTTTCCAACATACTTTGGTTGAAGTGCATTGCGGATTGCAGATAACGGGCATCGAAGTTGGCTTCATACAACTCAATTAAACCCCACGTCAAAAACGCATAATCATCTAAGTGCGCTTCGATGGCTGCATCGCCATGACGATAACGATGCCATAAACCATGTTTCGTTTGCATGGTATTTAATAAAAAATCAGCATTCTTTTGTGCTGCTTGAATATAGCTATCATCATGTAAAACACGCCCTGCTTTGGCGAAGGCAGCCATCATCAAACCATTCCAATCAGTGAGTATTTTATCATCCAAAAATGGGCGAATCCGTGTACTTCGTGCATCCAGAAGACGTTGACGAATGCCTTCCATTTGCGGCGATAATGTATCTTCATTCCAAGCAGCTAAATGGGGAATGTTTTCGCCTGTCCGTTGCCCCGTTGCTTCATCATGGAAGTTGCCTTCATCACGGATTTGGAACATCTGTTGGGCAATGCTAGCATCAATTTTACCCAAAATGGGTTCAAGTTCGACATTGTTCCAAAGGTAAAACTTGCCTTCTACGCCTTCGGAATCGGCATCTTCGGCTGAATAAAATCCACCCGTGTTATCGGTCATATCTCTTAAAACATAGTCGGCAATTTCACGCACCACTTTGGCATGTCGTTCATGCCCTGTCGCTTGATAAGCTTCGGTATAAGCGAGCATCAACATCGCTTGGTCATACAACATCTTCTCAAAATGAGGCAATAACCAAGCCGCATCAGTGGAATAACGATGAAAACCAAAGCCGATTTGATCAAAGATGCCACCTGCTCGCATGGCATCGAGTGTTGCTTCCACACGATGAAGGCTCACGCTATCGTGGCTGCGTGTTGCCTCACGCAATAAGAACAATAATTTATGTGGGCTTGGAAATTTGGGCGCACCACCAAAACCAGCATATTGTTCATCAAAACTTTGATTCATCGACGTAACAGCCGCTTTCACCCAAGTTTTCCCTTTTAATTCACCTTGAAGCGCAGCCATCTCACCTTGTTTCTTCAATGTTTTACTGATTTGACTTGCCGATTCCTCCAGCTTTTCACGGTTATTGAGCCATAACTCATGCACTTTAGGTACAAGAATCATCATGCCAATTCGTCCGCCATGACTGTTTTTGGGAATATACGTTCCAGCATAAAATGGTTTTTTATCGGCAGTCATCAGGATGGTCAGCGGCCAGCCCCCTGAACCATTCATCATTTGCGCCACTTGCATATAGACTTGATCAATATCAGGGCGTTCTTCACGATCCACCTTGATGGATACAAAGGTTTCATTCATCAATGCCGCAACATCTTCATCTTCAAAGGATTCATGTTCCATGACATGACACCAATGGCATGTGGCATAACCAATGGATAAGAAAATAGGTTTGTTTTCACGTTTTGCCTTGGCAAAGGCTTCCTCACCCCACGGATACCAGTTGACAGGGTTATGGGCATGTTGTTGCAAATATGGACTCGCTTCATGAATCAGCGCATTGGTATATTGGTGAGATGTCATCGTTTCCCCTGAAATAGCAATATTTACACCATACATGCCCAACAACATCAATAAGGCAAGGTGTTTGAGTGTTGTAAAAGCTATATGGACATGGATGGTCATGCAGTAATCGTCAAATGAAGAAAACGACGTTTTCCGCACTTGATTAAATATGCTCCGCCTACAGGCAATGAAACATCTTTATCGGTAACTTTTTCACCATCGACAGAAACAGCCCCTTGTTTTATCAAGCGCATACCTTCGCCATTGGAAGCCGTTAAACCTGCCTGACTCAATGCTTTCACCAACCATAAAGAACCATCTTCAGCCGCTAATGATGCTTCTGGAATATCATCAGGCACTTGTTTTTTGGCAAATTGTTTTTCAAAACCTTCACGTGCCTGTTGCCCTGCTTCTTCACCATGAAAGCGAGCTACAATGCGTGCAGCCAATTGTTTTTTAGCTTCCATCGGGTGCATGGCTTGCACGGTGTCCAAACTGACATCGGTTAATAATTCATAATATCGCATCATTAAATCATCCGATGCCGACATCAATTTGCCAAATTGATCACTCGCATCATCCTCAATCGCAATATAGTTATGCAATGATTTGGACATTTTTTGAACACCATCAAGACCTTCCAACAAAGGCATGGTCATAATGACTTGCGGTGTTTTTTTGTATGATTCCTGCAACTGCCGACCCATCAATAAATTAAACTTTTGGTCATTCCCGCCCAATTCAATATCGGCATCCAAGGCGACTGAATCATAACCTTGCACCAAGGGGTACAAAAATTCATGAATGGCAATGGATTGCCCACCTTTGTAACGTTTTTCAAAATCATCCCGTTCCAACATGCGCGCCACAGTCGATTTTCCTGCCAACTGAATCATGTCGGCGGCACTCATCTTGCCAAACCATTCAGAATTAAAGCGAACTTCTGTTTTTTCAGCATCCAATACTTTGAATACTTGCTGTTTATACGTTTCAGCATTGGCAAGTACATCATCTTGAGTGAGCGGCGGACGGGTTTCATTTTTACCCGTTGGGTCACCAATCATGCCAGTGAAATCGCCAATCAAGAACACCACTTGATGTCCACATTGTTGAAATTGACGTAGTTTTTCTAATAAAACCGTATGACCTAAATGCAAATCAGGTGCGGTTGGATCAAAACCCGCTTTGACACGCAAAGGGCGATTTTCTTTGGCTGCGAGACGTAATTTTGCCTCTAAACCACCCTTCGGTAAGATTTCTAATGTGCCACGCGATAATAAAGTCAGTTGTTGTTGAATATCCATGCTGCGAAGTCTAAACAAAATCATAGGAAATCTGCATTATTTACTGATGTTACGGCATACCATGATCTTTTAATCGCACCCTCATGATGACTTGATGAACGAGCTAGTCCTTGCATACTGCGGCAATGAAAAAATATCTGCTTTCCTTGTTTGTCCTAGCCATGCTTTCGGGCTGTGCCACAGCACAAAATGAATATGACCCTTTAGAGGGTATGAACCGTAAATTTGATCGTTTTAATGATGTGGTCGATCGCGCAACCATGAAACCACTTGCTCTGGGTTATCAAGCAGTGACTAGTGAGCCAACACGTGGTTTGGTGTCAAACTTTTTTGATAATGTAACCTATTTAAATACGGTGTTGAATGATTTTTTACAAGGCAAAGTAAAACAAGGGTTCAGTGATACAACACGTTTTGTAATTAACTCGACACTTGGTTTTGCAGGTATTGCCGATGTGGCAACGCCATTGGGTTTTGAAAAGCACAATGAAGATTTGGGGCAGACTTTGGCAGTATGGGGTGTGGGAAAAAGTGCTTACATTGAATACCCATTTTTAGGGCCAAATTCATTGAGAAATACGCCTGATTTTATCACTGGAACAGCAACCGATCTAACGTTTTGGTTGTTTCTCATTACCACACCACAAGTTACTCTGCCTTTGACCGTGATGAAATATATCGATATGCGATCACGGGTGATGGAAGCTTCAAATATGCGTGATGAAGTGGCACTTGACCCATATATTTTTACACGTGAAGCATGGCGACAACATCGTCAATATCTCATTTATGATGGTCATCCACCTGCTGATAAGGTTCAGAGTGATGATAGTGGAGATGATTGGAGCGATGATGATTTTTCTGATTAACTGATGTTACGCATACCGTCATTCACATGGTCTTTTAATCGGGAAATATAGGAACATTCCATATCATTCTGGAAGTGCGGCTTTAGCTGCGCCGAATGAAGTATCAGGGCGTGGCTAAAGCCGCACTCCCAAAAGATGTTAAATGATCAACCAAGCTAGAATGGCGCTTCTTTCTCATCAAAGCGCATCACATCAGTGATTAATTTAAAGACTAAGGCTCTACCGATACCTTTTCCATCAAATCACCTTGCTTGATTTGATCCAATACATCTAAACCTTCTGTGATTTTACCAAAAATAGTATATTGACCATCTAAGTGCGGTGCGGGTGCAAAACAAATATAAAATTGACTACCCGCTGAATCTGGATCTTGAGAGCGTGCCATTGCCAAAGTGCCACGTTCATGATGACGTGCATTAAATTCAGCTTTCACTTTGTAACCTGGACCACCCATGCCTGTGCCATCTGGATCGCCACCTTGTGCCATAAAACCTGCAATGACACGATGAAAAGTAAGACCATCATAAAACCCTTTGCCTGTGAGAGCTTTGAAATTAGCAACTGTATTGGGTGCTGTATCAGGATATAATTCAAGTATCATATCACCATATTTGGTGGTGATTTTGATATGATTTCCTTCAGGGATGTTGTCATCACCTGCTTGGGGTGCTTTGCTAAATAAGCCCATTTTGCTCTCCTTATGCGTACTTTCTTGATTTGCACATGCAACTTGTCCAAGTGTGAATAATGATAATAACAAGATGGCATAGGTATGCCTATGTTTGTGTAACATGTTCATTTCTCCTTACAATATATGATGTTGAGCTGATGGAAGGATCCGTACAGGGTGCAAAACTTGACGATGTTGCCCCGATTTCAAACAGCCAGTGCCCAATAAGAGATCGCCAGAGATCACCAATACATCACCATTCATAGGTGTATCCATTTGAATGCGCTGTCCATTGAGAAAGCGTTTGGCTTCATGTTCTGATAAGGATAACTCTGAATAATCACGTAACCATTGTCTTAATGGTAAGACACAAGAAGCCATGTCTGCCTCTAATTGATCGATGCTTACCATCATGGCTTCAGGCCACGCACCTGTAGAGGTTCTGCGCAACATCGTGACACAGCCACCTAAACCTAAAGCTTTGCCAATATCTCTTGCTAAAGAGCGAATGTATGTGCCCTTAGAGCAATGTACATTTAATGTTACCGTTGGGAAATCAACATCAAGAAGTTCAATGGAATGGATACAAATCGTGCGGGCGGGCAAAATCACATTGCCACCTTCTCGAGCAATAGCATGTGCCCGTTTACCATTCACACGAATCGCAGAGTACAAAGGAGGCACTTGTTCCTGCGCTCCTAAGAATGTAGGAATCAAAGCTTTGATGTCATCGCAATCAATGGAGACGTCAAAACGCTCAACTATCTCACCTTCACAATCCAGCGTATCGGTTTGATAACTTAAATCAAAGCAAACGGTATAACGTTTTTCAGCTGCAAGCCCCAATTCAGCAAAGCGGGTAGCTTCACCCAATAAAATCGGCAACATGCCTGTCGCTAAAGGATCTAATGTACCTGCATGACCTGCTTTGATACGCTTTTGTCCTGCTTTAGAAAAGTAACGCACCATTTCATTGACCGCTTTTCGTGATGTCCATCCCAACGGTTTATCTAAAAAGACAACGCCTGATACGTTCATACTTGTAAACAAGCGCCTACTGCTTCAAACACTTGGTTTTGTACTTTTTCAAAGCTACCTTCTAAGGAACAACCTGCGGCATATTTATGACCACCACCACCCAATGAGGATGCCACAGCACTAACATCATAAGGATATTCTCCTCTTAGACTCAGCTTCCATTGCTCTGGCGATTCCTCACGTAAAAAAACAGCCACGCATACACCTGCAATACTTCGGGCATAATCAATAAACCCTTCACTATCTTCAGCACTCATGTTTGTTTCTTGATACATGGCATACGGCACAGAAATCCATGCAGAACAACCATTGTGTTGAATAGCCAAAGAATCCAAGGCATATTTTAATAAATCAAAACGTTGTTTAGGGAAGTTTTGATAAATCTCATGTGATGCGGTTTCTACGGAAGCACCTGCGTCTAAAAGATTGGCAATCATACGATGGGCATCCGCAGTGACAGTCGATAAACGAAAACTCGCTGTATCGGTTAAAACAGCCGCATAAATAGGCGCTGCCATCGCTTCATTCATGGATAAGCCATAACTTTGAATCAAATCATAAATCATGGCACCCGTAGCACAATATCGCGCATCAACAACATTGATGTCGCCATAAAGGGTGTTGCTCGCATGATGATCAATGTTTATGAGGGTTTTTCCTTGAACATAGGAAGATGTCATGCCCAAACGCCCCAATGCTCCTGCATCAACAGCGACAATCGTATCGCAATCCTGTAATGCAGAAAAATCTTCACCGTGAGTAATCAATCCTGAACCCTGTAAATACTGACAAATACGGGGTACAGGATCAATATTATGCATCACAACATGCAAACCTTGAGCTATCAAAGCATGATACAAGGCAAGTTGTGAACCAATGGTATCACTATCGGGATTGACATGAGCTATAACATGAATTTTTTTGGCGTTAGACAAGGTCTGTTTGAGATCTTGCCAATTCACATCTTCGTAAAGACTCTTCAAGAGCGATGTAACTTATTTAAGAGTTCAACCATATCATTACCTTGATCCAAAGAGTGATCCCAAGAAAAATTTAAATGTGGAATACGTTTACGCTTCATTGCACGGCGCAGTTCATATTCAAAATGAGATGATAGATTCATCAAACGCTCTACCACCAAATCAGCATCATCTCGCTTCATACCATGTACTTTAACTACGGCGCTTTGATTATTCCGAGACACATCCACAGAGGTAATCACCGTGCCTAAAAGGCACGGATCATTGATATCACGTTGTAATAATGTCGTAAGTAAATGTTGAATATCGGATTCCATCCGATGCTTGGATGGTTTTTTAAAGCTCTTCATGAGTGATTACAGTGTCGCAGCGACTTCTTCAATGATGTAAAATTCAAAGGTATCACCTTCTTTCACATCATTGAATTTCTCAACACCAATACCACATTCATAACCTGATTTCACTTCTTTCACATCATCTTTAAAGCGACGCAAAGAAGCCAACTCACCATCATAAATTAAGACATTATCACGTAATACACGAACCTTCGATCCACGTGTTACGTAACCTTCCGTGACATAAGCACCCGCAATCGCCCCCAGTTTTGGCACAGTAATCACTTGGCGAACTTCTGCTTCACCTGTAACTTTCTCAACTTGATCAGGTGATAATTCGCCAGCCATAGCTGCTCTCACATCATCAATCGCATCATAAATGACTTTATAAAAGCGAATATCAATTTTGTGATCTGCGGCCAAACGCTTGGCTTTGGTTTCAGGGCGAACATTAAAACCAATCATCATGGCATGCGATGCTTGTGCCAACATGACATCCGATTCAGTAATCGCACCGATGCCTTTATGTACAATTTTCACTTTGACATCATCCGTACCTAGTTTCACCAAGGATTCAGCCATGGCATCCACAGAACCCGATACATCACCCTTGATAATCACAGGGACTTCTGCCATATCACTCTTCACAGCCGCAAACAAATCATCAAAACTTGCACGTTTGCTAGAAGCTTCTTTCAACTGACGTGATTGTTCCTTACGATAAGAAATAATATCACGAGCTTGACGGTCACTGGTCACAGTAACAATTTTTTCGCCTGCATCAGGCACAGATTCCAAACCTAACAACTCAAACGGTACGGATGGTCCAGCAGTACGATGTTGTACGGCATTTTCATCCACGATTGCACGGATGCGACCTGTGACTGAACCAACCACCACAATATCGCCCTTTTTAAAGGTACCATTTTGAACCAAGACGGTTGCTACAGGACCACGACCACGATCCAAACGTGATTCAACCACCACACCACGACCGATGCCTTCAGGATTAGCACGTAATTCCAATATTTCAGTTTGTAATGCCAACATTTCTAACAAGTCATCCAAGCCTTGACCTGTACGTGCTGATACTTCAACAAAGATAGTATCACCACCCCACTCTTCAGAAAGAATGCCATGTTCAGATAATTGACGTTTAACATTTTCAGGGTTCGCGCCTTCTTTATCCATTTTATTGATAGCAACAATAATCGGTACACCAGCAGATTTTGCATGGTTCAACGCTTCAATAGTTTGAGGCATCACACCATCATCAGCTGCGACAACAAGAACGGCGACATCGGTTAAGTTGGCACCACGAGCACGCAAACTGGTGAAGGCTTCATGACCGGGTGTATCAACAAACACAACCCGTTCACCACCATCAAGTTTCACCATGTAGGCACCAATATGTTGCGTGATACCACCTGCTTCACCCTCAGCAATCGTAGCTTTGCGTAAGGCATCCAAGATAGATGTTTTACCATGATCCACATGACCCATCACAACGACAACAGGTGGGCGAGGGCTTAATAATTCTTCATCGACACCCGTTTCTTCAATCAGAATATCTTCCACAGCAGCTTCATTGATGACTTTCGCTTTATGACCAAATTCTTCAACGACTAGCATCGCTGTGTCACTATCCAAATTATCATTGGATGTTACCACTATACCCATATTCATCAATTTCTTGACGACTTCAATCGTCTTAATGGCCATGCGACTCGCCAATTCAGAGACAACAATAGGGTTGGTGATTTCAACTTCACGAATTACAAAATCTTCATCATCCTTCGTAATCGATTTCTTCATAAATCGACGGCGATCGCCCTTGGCAAGACGAGCCATCCGTTCTTCTTGTTGCGGCGTTAATACTTCATTTCGCTTGGCAGAATAAGAACGACGTGCGGCTTTTTGACCCGGTGTTAAGCGGCGTTGCATAGGGCGTTGACCAGGCTGCCCAGAAAAACGACGTTTGACGGCTGTTGGTGCGGTTACAGGTTCTGTTGAGGCTGCACCAATATTCGGAGTTGTGCGACGACTTACTCCAGCTGTTGTTTGCCCTGGACGAGATTGAACACCCGCAGATCGACGGTTGTTACGTGCCGCATTTTCACGGCGACGGTCATTGCGCTCTTTGGTGATTTTAGCTTCAATTTGTTTAATCGATGACTTAGGTGCTTTTGCGGCTGCAATTTGTGCAGGCGTTAAACCTTTACGAATAGTGGTACGAGGTTTTGTCGTGTTACGTGCTTGCTGACCCATAGGACGATTGGGGTTGGAACGTTGTTGACCCGTGGCAGGACGATTCGGATTTGCACGTTGTTGACCAGCAGGACGATTCGGATTTGCACGTTGTTGACCAGCAGGACGATTCGGGTTTGCACGTTGTTGACCAGCAGGACGATTCGGATTTGCACGTTGTTGACCAGCGGCAGGACGATTCGGGTTTGGACGTGCTTGACCAACAGGACGATTCGGATTTGCACGTTGAGAGCTTGGAGAACGATTTTGCGCTGTGTGAGCGACCAAACGTTTTGTTTTTTCTTCCATAATCTGCTTTTCAGCATCTTGTTTTTTCTTTTCCAAAGCTTGTTCTGCCAGTTTTGCAGGCGACAATGTATTACGAACGGGTGGTGTTACCTTTTTCCTCGGTGCTACAGTTTTTTTAACTACATTTTTGCTTGCAGCTTCGACTTTAGATTTGTTATTTTGTTTTATCGTTGCCGCTTCTGTATGAATGACTTTAGTTTTGCTTAGGTCTGCACTTTTTTCTTTTATAGGTGCATCTTTTTTTGCTGTTACAGGCTTATCGACAGTAGCCTGTTTCAAAGAAAGTGTAGACTTTCCTGAAGGTTTTACATGACGACGGCGTGTCGCTACTTGAACCGTATGTCCTCGTCCGTCAGATGTGGCACTACGACCAGCACCTGAACGTGGCGATAAGGTTTTTCCCGAACCACCTGCAGCTTGATCGCTTTGACTCAATGCTGTCTTAATCCGACGACTATCATCATCGTTTAACATTGTGGTTGGGCTATCTACAGCCACACCACAACGGGAAGCAGCTTTTTTAATATCTGCTACTTCTACTTTTAGTTCTTTTGCTAGTTCGAGCACGCGTTTATTCGCCATCGCTTACCTTACGTCCTTTTAAATGCCTATGCCAAATACACCATTGTTGCAGCTTTTCTGTTTGTCGAGAAACAGGTAAAGTTACCACAGACACTTTATCACGTTGAAAAACCTGTATCAGCCAGTCTTCTGATACATCATCCAACGGTATTGTTTTTAATCTCATTTCATGTCGCTTTGCGACTGCATTCATGACTTGCCGTTGCAAAGCTGCCCCTGACTCATTAACCATGATTAATAAGAGCGGCGCATTCTTCCACATTTGATGCATTACTGCATCCCTTCCTACACATGCGATTGATTTCAAGCGTATTAATTGCTCAATAATCGCTTTTTCCAACACATTGTTCAAACGTTCTTTTAAAGCAAGCCATTGTGGCAAGGAAATATGACATTTGCGATACAACACGCCCAAACGTCGGTCATTCATGCTTGCCAAGCAGTCGCTTTGCATACATAGATAAGAACCACGCCCCGGAGCTTTTTGTAATACATCAGGCCACAATAGACCTGCATCATCAACAACCAAACGCAACATATCTGCCTTAGGCATGCTTTGACGACATGCGAAACAGCTTCTTTCTACACTGCGTTTATTTGTCATGTTAGGCAAACCAGCCGCAAGCCTCACGCGCTGCAAGAATTAATTTTTCAGGTGTTTCAATCCCTGAAATACCTTTTAAATCATCCAAATCAGCATCGGCTAAAGCTTTGGCGGTTAAAATATTGCTTTCCGCTAATTGGGCAGCAATGTCACGCGTCATATCAGGCAAGTCCAACAAAGAGATGTCATTTTCATCGTCTTTCGCTGTTTGTAAGGCTTGATCCAATAAGCTGTTACGCGCACGTTTTTGAATTTCTTGCGCCAAGCTTTCGTCCAAACCTTCAACCAATTGCAAATCTGCTACTTCGCAATATGCCAAATCATCCAATGATAAAAAACCTTCAGCTACCAATAAATTAGCAAAATCTTCATCCACATCCAAGCATGACATAAAGGACTCTTTCGCTGAGCTTGTTTCTTCCGCACGTTTTTCAGCTTCTTGCCCTGTTGTCATCAATTCAATATGCCAACCTGTTAACTCAGAAGCCAAACGTACGTTTTGACCACGTTTACCAATCGCAATCGCTAAATTATCTTCATTGACAGCGACTTCGATGGTGTTGTTTTCTTCATCTACCAACACACGTTCAACTTCCGCTGGTGATAAAGCATTGACGACAAATTCAGCTGGGTTTTCTGTCCATTCAATAATATCCACACGTTCGCCATGGAGTTCATTGACAATGGCTTGAACACGCGCACCACGCATGCCCACACAAGCACCCACAGGATCAATGCCGGGTTCCATTGAAATGACTGCGATTTTACTGCGTGAACCAGGGTCACGAGAAATGGCTTGAATCGTCACTAAATCATCTTGAATTTCAGGCACTTCTTGTTCAAAAAGTTTTAACACCATGCCAGCATCAGCGCGTGAAATGAATATCAAAGCCCCTTTCGCTTGATTGCGTACTTCACGCAAATACGCACGAACACGATCACCTTGTCGATACGATTCACGTGGCAATAAATCTTCACGGTACATCACCGCTTCACCACGACCTAAATCGACATAAACATTGCCACGTTCAACACGCTTCACAATACCCGTAACAATCTCACCTACTTGTGGCTCATATTCAGCAACAATACGATTGCGTTCTGCTTCACGAATTTTTTGATTGATGACTTGTTTGGCTGTTTGAGCGGCAATGCGTCCTAATTCAATCGATGGTAAAGGGGTACGGAATACAGTACCAATTTCCGCATCAGCTTTCAGTGCTAAGGCTTCTTCTAATGTTAATTCATTTTCCTCATCTTCAACTTCTTCCACTGTGATACGAACATGGAATAAACAAATTTCGCCTGATGTTTGATCCATCTTAGCATCCAATGCTTTGGTGCCGTAAGTACGACGAGCAGCCGTCTTGATGGCCTGTTCCATTGCATCAATAACAAGCTCGCGATCCACTGATTTCTCACGTGCTACGGCATCAGCAACCTGCATCATATCAACACCCATTATGGTAAACCCCGTTATGACTCATCTCTTATTTACTTTTTGTGCTTTGGAAATTGCTTTCCAATTGATTGTACGTATTACTTTTACAACATCATTGATGATAAAATGATGTACCTTTCCTTTGTCATCTCGAATAGAAAAACGATCGCCATTCAAACCTAGATTTTCACCTTCAATGGCAGGCGGGTTTTCTTGTACAACTTTTAACCAGTCGCCTAAGTAACGATCAAAATCAGCTTGCGTTTGCAAAGGCCATTCAAAACCGGGTGTGGTGACTTCGAGTTGATATTTACCAACAACCACATCCTCTACGTCCATTTGCAAGCCCAAACCACGACTCATGCGAACCAATTCATCGGATGATACGCCACCACGTCGATCCACGATAACTTTTACCAAGCGACTTCGGGAACCACCATCCATCACAATTTTTAGGATTTCCATGGATAATTCTTCAGCAATTGGCGTTGCCAACGCTTGAACTTGATCTTCTAGGCTCATTTCATTACCCCATAAAAACAAAAAAAGCGAGCCTCGGCTCACTTTCACGGCGGCAAATGATATGGATTGCCTTTACAATAAGCAAGATTTAATAGATTCGTTTGTTTGATGACGATAAAAATATATGCTGTTACAGTCATTCAAGTATGCATACTTGAAAGGCTCGTTATTAGCCTCAAGCGTTTGTATCGAGGGTCTGTTGTTTCAAACGTATCATAATGTTTAACGGGGAACTTATTGAGCGAATTTATTGGCAATTATGAATGCGGTGATAGTTTGCCAATCAATTTTTACGAGCAAACCTGTGTCAAAGGAGATTCAATTTGCCCTTATCAGAATATGAACCAGCACGATTTCGTAGCCCTGAATATATGGCTGTATGGAGTGAACACATCGCAGAACAAGCATGTTCTATCACTGCGGATGCCATAGAAAATATGAAGTCGATAGCGGTGTTGGGTTACCCAAATGAGGTGTGTGGTCTTTTGTTGGGTCATATAAATCAACAAGGTTGGTGTGTTTCTTCAGTACGACAGCTTGCTAATCTGAATACAGATCGAGCAGCCGATCGTTTTCAACTCGATCCCAAGGGCTATCAAGCGGTGGATGTTGAAATTCGCAACAGTGATGTGGAAATTATTGGTGTTTTTCACTCACACCCTGATTGCCCTGCTAAACCTTCACCCACAGATTTAGACGGTGCGTGGGAAGGTTTTTTATATCCTATTGTGAGTGTATGCGATGGCGAAGTAAGGGATGTTCGTTACTGGGAACCGCATGATGATACACAACAATTTCACCCCGTGTTCGTACAGGAAAAAAACGTATGAAATTATTTTTATGGAGTTTCATGCTGCTTGCAGTATCGGGATGTTCAAGCATTGAAAAGAAACAGGTCGCAGTCGACAAAAAGCCCGTGAAGGTTGTTCAACAGCCACAAACTACGGACTTCATGCACTATAGCCCTCGTTTTCTTTACATGGCAGCACGCAGCGCATTGCAAGAGAACCATCATCATCTAGCGATGCAATTTTTAGAAGCCTTGAATCAAAAGTTGTCGCATGCCAAAGGCGAAGATAAATGGACGATTGAACCTCGTTTGCAGTTGGTTCAATTATGGTTAAAATATAAAAAGTATGATCAAAGCATCGCTTTATTGAAACCCTTGTTGGCACATTATCCAATGGTTAAAAATCAACAAGACGACCATGTTTTACGCCTTCATACCTTATATGCACGGGTGTTGGCAGCGCAAAGTCAATATGCAGATGCCTTGGATGAATTAACACGCATATTAAGTGTATTTCCTGATTTTTTACCCGCAAGACATTTACAAATTGCCTTGTTTATGGAAAGCAAACAATGGGCTTTAGCTCACATTGCCATTCAAACAGCGTTTCAACGTCATGATACAGCCATGTTAAGAAAATTAGATGCGGATGTTTTTTTGTATGAAAAGAAATATGCGCAAGCACTGAAATCACTTGAAAAAATGCAGCAACTTGCCCCTGATGATGGTGACGTTCCCTTATTACAAAGTCATGTTGCCATACAGCAAGGTGATGTAAAACAAGCCCGACATTATTTGAAAACGTTTTTATCATCGCATCCCGATAATATGCGTGTAAAAAATGAATTAGCTGCTTTGTATATTCGTGCGGGCAATACCAAAGATGCTATTCGTTTGTATCAAGAATTGGCAGCAAGTGTGCCTGACAATGCTGCAATAGCTTCAGCACTAGGTGTATTATTTTATCAACAAAAACAAATCAAACAAGCCAAAGTCTATTTTGAGCATGCCTACAAACTTCAACCGAAAGGGCATGGACATGCCTTTTATCTAGCAGCGAGTTTGGAATATTTGAAACAATCAGAACGCGCTCGTGCTTTATATCAACAAGTACCTGAAGGGGATGGTTTATGGGTTGAAGCTCAACTGCGTTTGGCAGGCATGGATTTCCTTGATAAAAAGTTTGATTTAGTACAACAACGCCTACTTCCATTGTTAAAAGATTACCCAGAAAGCAAGCATGCTTGGATTTTATTATCATCAAGTTACTTGAATCAAAAAGAGTATCAAAAGCTATTGGATACAAGCGAAGAAGGTGCTTTATTAGCTCATCCTTCTCCTCGTTTCATGCTCAATAGAGCCATCGCACTGGAACATTTCAAACGTTATCAAGATGTGGAAAAAACACTCAAACAAGTGATTCAAGAGCATCCTAAAAATACGGAAGCATTGAATTTTCTAGGTTATACGTATGCAGAACAAGGCATTCAATTAAATAAAGCCAAGTCCTATATTGAAAAAGCACTTCAGTTGAAACCTAATGATGGCTATTACTTGGATTCTTTGGCGTGGGTGTATTATCAACAAGGGCAATATCAGCAAGCGATTAAGTTGCAACGTCAATCATTAGCAATCATCAAAGATGATGCCACCATGCAGGAACACTTGGGTGATATGTTATGGAAATCAGGTCAGCATAATGCTGCCATTCAACAGTGGAAGTTGGCAATCACATTGAAACCAGAAAAGCCTAAAGTATTGCAATATAAAATAAAACATGGTTTGCAATAAACAATGCGTTTGATTTATGGGCTCATACTTAGCCTGTGCTTAACCGCCTGTGCGACAGTACCCGTGGGCGATAAGCTTGATGGGTCAAAAGAAGCTAAAAAGATTACAGCATTTCAAGGACGTTTATTGGTTTTTTCGCCCAAACATCGTTTCCAAGTGTTGATTGGGTGGCACGCTGATTTACATCAAGGTTATGCACGTTTGACCCATGCGGCATCAGGTCGTGTGATGGAATTACATTGGCAAGGTGAGCATTTAAGGATGCGAGACAATCAAGTGAGCACATCTCAATGGCGAACAGTCGATGAGAAGCAATGGCAAGAGATGGGGATTGTTTTACCTCCGTGGAGCTTGGCGAAAATATTGCACCATCAAATGCCGCAGTCCTTACACAGCAACGATGGAAAGCTTTGGAAAGGGAAAATCAATGGCAGTGTCATTCAAGTGCAATGGAAACAGAATAATCACCTCCTTACTATCATGGATATTACCCATGGTCGCAAAGCTATATTAAGGATGAATCCATGATGTTTCAGATGCCCACATCAGGACGTTTGCTTGCACCTGCTAAAATTAACTTGCATTTACATGTCACAGATATTTTAGCGGATGGTAGACACGCTTTGGATACAAGTTTTGTTTATGTCGATGTTTATGATGTATTGACGCTACGCTTGAGCAAAGACATCACTGTTGAATGCAATATTGATACTTTATCTGGTCATAAGAATCTAGTGTTTCAAGTCTTATTCGCACTTCAGAAGACATATCAGGTTGATCAAGGTTTACATGTAAAAATTGAGAAAAACTTACCTCACGAAGCTGGTTTGGGTGGTGGTTCATCGGATGCCGCCAGTGCATTATTAGCTGCCAATGTCTTGTGGGACTTACATTTAACAACTGAAGCATTGATTGCATTTGCAACGCCTTTTGGTGCAGACATCCCTTGTTTTTTATTTGGACAAGCCAGCTTAGCCAAAGGAGTGGGGGAAGATTTAAGTGTCTACCCAGAGTCTTTACCCAATGGGTATATTTGTCTGGCTAAGCCAAAGAAAGGCTTGTCCACGCGAGATGTCTTTCATCAATTTGATCGAAGCCAAGATTTTTTGTTGACTAAGCAAAAACCCGACGATATTGTGCGCCTCGCTTCAAGGGCATGTACACCTATCGGATCCAATGATTTGGAAGGCAGCGCAGCGACACTATTACCCATGATTTCATCTGTTTTGTTAAACATGAGATTGAGCTCTAAACAAGCTTGGATGAGTGGTAGCGGTTCAACTTGTATTGGATTATGTTCTTCCAAACTTGAAGCAACACAGCTTGCAGATCACCTTCAACATGAAGGTTTAGTAAGTTGGACGCATGTAGGACAGTTGTTAAAAAAACATCCTTCATTTGTATAATATTGGGGCGTAGCCAAGCGGTAAGGCAGCGGGTTTTGATCCCGTCATGCGCAGGTTCGAATCCTGCCGCCCCAGCCATTTTATATTATTTATTCATGACAACGGAGTATTATCCACATGTCGAATCCTGAGAAGTTGCGTCTTTTTTCTGGAACTTCAAATCCTGAGCTTACCCAATCTATTTGTAATCATATTCACATGCCTGTTGGCAACATTGATGTTCAACGTTTTTCTGATGGTGAAGTTTTTTTACAGTATGATGAAACCATTCGAGGTTTGGATGTCTTTTTAGTACAAAGCACATCAGCACCCGCCAATGATAATTTAATGGAACTTTTGGTGGCGATTGATGCTGCGAAACGTGCTTCGGCACGCGAAATTTGCGCTGTGATTCCATACTTTGGCTATGCAAGACAAGATCGTAAAAGTGCTGGACGCACACCCATTTCTGCAAAGCTGGTTGCTGATTTATTGCAGGCGGCAGGTGTAACTCGTGTGCTTACAATGGATTTGCATGCGACTCAAATTCAGGGTTTCTTTAATATCCCCGTTGATAATATTTTTGCAGGGCCTTTGTTTGCTAAAGATATTCAATCGAAGAACAGTGTCGATGATGTCTTGGTGGTTTCGCCTGATGTGGGTGGTGTTGTGAGAGCCCGTGGTTTGGCGAAAAAACTACATGCTGATATTGCCATTGTGGATAAACGTCGACCTGCACCCAATGTGGCTAAAATTATGAATATCATTGGTGATGTTGAGAATCGTCATTGTATTTTGATTGATGATATGGTGGATACAGCAGGTACATTATGTAATGCTGCGGAAGCATTGATGGAGCGTGGCGCAAGCAAAGTCTCAGCCTATGCGACACATGGTGTATTATCTGGACCGGCAGCCGAACGTTTAAAAGCATCCTGTCTGACTGAACTGGTTATTACCGATAGCATTAAACAACCTGAACATATTTTGAACACAGGCAAAGTACGTATTCACCCCATTGGTAATTTAATGGGTGAAGCCATCAAACGTATTTATAGCGCACGTTCCATTAGCAGCTTATACGACTAATATTTCAGTCCACATCGTGTTCTTTAATCATGTGGACATCCTTTTTGAAAGCTCAAAAAGCTTGTCAAAAATCTGTTTGGGTCAACCCACCAGATTCATCTTAAGTAAGAGGTTATAAAATCATGACTGATTTGACTATTGACGCAACTTTGCGTGAAAACACAGGCAAAGGCGATGCTCGCCGTATGCGTCGCGCAGGTTCAATACCCGCTATTATTTATGGTGCAGGAAAACCTGACCTAGCCATTACATTGAATGCAAATAGCATTGGTAAAACACTGAATAACGAGTCTTTTTACACCTCCATGTTAAAAGTGAATGTGTCTGGAAAAGGTAAAGAAACCGTGTTGTTAAAAGATGTTCAATGGGATCCAATCATGGATACAGCCATGCATTTGGATTTCATGCGTGTATCTTCTGCGGATAGTGTGACAGTTGAAGTGCCTGTAGTTGTGGTTAATTATGAACAATGCCCAGGCAATATTGCGGGTGGTATGTTAGATCTTGTTCGCCACGTATTGGAAGTGACTTGTCGTGCCGATTCAATCCCTGAAAGTATTGAAGTCGATTGTGCCAACTTGGATATTGGTGATAATGTTCATATTGAAGACCTTACCTTAGCTGAAGGCATGGAAGTCCTTCATGATGCAAACTTTACCATCTTAAATGTTGCTGCTCCAAAGGGTCACGCTGAAGCATCAGATGATGATAGTGAAGCAAGCGAAGAAGCTGAAGCTTAAATGAAAATCTTGGTCGGGCTTGGCAACCCTGGCTCAAAGTATCAAGACACGAGACATAACATGGGTTTTCGTTTTCTTGATCAACTTGCCCAATCTGAGGGGGTGCAGTTTTCTGCATCTCCTCGTTTTCGTGCTGAAACAGCTTTTTGGAACAGTCGCAAAGGGAAAGTTCTGCTACTCAAACCTCAAACTTTTATGAATGACAGTGGTGAATCATTGGCTGCTTTGCTACATTATTATGATATTGAAGCCAAAGATGTGACGGTCATCTATGATGATTTAGATCTTCCAAGTGGTAAAATTCGCTTGAAAGTCGGTGGTGGTCATGGTGGGCACAATGGCTTACGGTCTATCAACGCGCATATTAAAGATACATCCTATACACGCATCAAAGTTGGCATCGGTCGCCCCACTCATGGTGCAATTGTGGATTGGGTATTGGGTCGAGCCAGTGAAGATGACCGTGCGGATGAAGCACGTATCTTTCATATTTTAGAAGAAGAATTATTACTTATTTTAGCGGGCAAAACAGACATCGCTGCGAATCATATTCACCTTAAATTAAACCCCTCTTAGGAGAACGTCATGGCATTATCCATTGGCATCGTTGGGCTTCCCAATGTTGGTAAATCAACTTTATTCAATGCATTGAATGGTGGCGGCGCAGAAGCTGCCAATTACCCTTTTTGCACCATTGAGCCCAATGTAGGTTTGGTCAAAGTGCCTGATGAACGCATGGATGCCTTGGCAAAAATTGTGAAACCACAAGCTATGCAACACGCTGTCGTTGAATTTGTTGATATTGCTGGTTTGGTGGAGGGTGCTGCGAGCGGTGAAGGTTTGGGAAATAAATTTCTTGCCAATATCCGTGAATGTTCTGCCATTGCCCATGTCGTGCGCTGTTTTGATGATGAGAATGTGACCCACGTTGCCAATGCCATTGACCCCCTTTCTGATATTGAAGTCATTGATACCGAATTGATGATTAAAGATATGGAAAGCATGCAAAGAGCGGTGGAAAGAACGGTTAAAACCACAAAATCAGGCAATAAAGATGCGTTGGCTTTACTGGCTGTGCAAGAGCGTGTGTTAAAAGGCTTGGAAGATGGTATCACTGTACGCCGTCAAGATTTAACGGATGATGATCGAGATAAAATCAAAGACTATTGTCTACTGACTGGAAAGCCTGTGTTATACATTGCCAATGTGGATGATGGCTCATTGCCTGATGGCAATGCTTATGTTGAAAAGGTACGGGCATTTGCTGCGGAAGAAAATGCAGAAGTTGCGATTGTTTCTGCACAAATTGAAGCTGAATTGGCTGAAATGGATGACGAATCAAAAACTGAATTTTTAGCTGATTTGGGTTTAAAAGAACCAGGACTTAACATGGTTATTCGTGCCGCTTACCGCTTATTGAATCTAATTACATATTTTACTGCGGGCGTGAAAGAAGTTCGAGCTTGGACGATTCATATCGGTGATACAGCACCCAAAGCCGCTGCTGTCATTCACAATGATTTTGAAAAAGGGTTTATTCGTGCCGAAACCATTGCTTATGATGATTTTGTAAGCTTGGGTGGTGAAGCAAAATCAAAAGAAGCAGGGAAAATGCGCTTGGAAGGTAAAGATTATCTTGTTCAAGATGGAGATGTATTGCACTTCCGCTTTAATGTTTAAGTTCTAATATGCGTGTATCACTGCCTCAGTATAAGATTGATATTCTTGTGGTGATGCCTGATGAGGCATCGCCTTTGCTGTGTCCAAAAACAGTGATATTGAAACAACGATTAGAACATTTAGCAGGTATATCTTGCCATGTATGTCACGATATTGATCAAGCCATGTCGATGATTAAGCACTATCAACCAGTCATTATTTTTCAGACTATGCATATGCATGGGGCGCATGGTTTAGATATGTTACGCAGCTATCAACAGACTGTGGATAGCTGTCATATTCCTGTTTTTATGATGGATATGCGAGCATCTTCTTGCTTGCGTGATTATGCATTTCAGCGACATATTTATGCGTATACATCCAATGTTTTATCTGAAAAAGAGTGTTTATCTCATATCCATCAGTGTGATGCATGGGCTCAATTAAGGCTGCAAAGTCTTAGCTTGCAAAAACAACTCACCGATTGCCAACGTGATTTACAACATTGCCAATACCAATTGAAATCAGCATCGTCTCTTGATGCGCTGACAGCTTTACCCAACCGTCATCACTTTATGGCCATGTGTGAACGGGAATGGGCGCGTGCATTAAGAGAGACCGAAGCGATGTCATTAATGCTTATTGATATCGATCATTTTAGTACATATAACGGCTGTTATGGTTACCAAAAGGGTGATCAATGCTTAAAAGAAATAGGCGAATTGGTTCAAACTATGCTGCAACGCCCGACTGATCTTTGTGGTCGATATAGTGGTGCAAGCTTGATGGTATTATTGCCGATGACACCTGCGAAAGGGGCAATTCAAGTCGCTGAGCGTATTCGTCATGCAGTCATTCAACTTCATATACCGCATCAAGATTCTGTGACATCTGAATATGTTACCGTATCCATTGGTTTGGTGACCACATGCCCGATGTTGAAACATCGAGCACGTGATATGATTCGGACAGTTGAACGCGCCACATTTGATGCCAAACAACAAGGG
>JAUZQL010000264.1 GCA_030950975.1 Mariprofundaceae bacterium
TCAGCCCGACCATGCAAGTCTTCCACTTGTATAAACGCCATCATACCTCGTGCCGTACGATATTCTTTGATGTTGGAAATAAAAATCGGCAAGACCACTTTGGCATCATCTAAACAATCCTGCAAATCACCCAAATGAATATCTGCCAATCCTGATACATGATATAAATAAGCATGCAAAGGATGACCTGTTAAGTAAAAACCAAGTACCTCACGTTCCAATTCAAGGCACTCTCGTTCATCCCAAGGTTCTACATCCGCAAATAATTCATGACCATCAACGCTGGCTTCCTTCACGGCAAACAAGCCTGTTTGACGTGCTAAATAATCATGACGACGACGTGAGGCTTCTTGAAGCGCCTTACTCATGCTTTCTAAAGCTGCACGAGGGTGGGGAATCATGCTATTGAACGCCCCCGCTTTGACCAAGCTTTCACAGACACGTTTGTTCAATGTTTTTTCAGGGAGTTCAAAGACCATGTTTTCAAAGGATGTAAAAGGCTGCTTGGATTTCCGTGTTTTAACCACTGTACGAATCACCGCTTCACCCACGCCTTTAATTGCTCCCAAACCAAAACGAATAGCATCACCTTCAGGTACAAATTCCCAATCGGATGCATTCACATCAGGAGGTAACATCGTCAGTTTCATTTCAGCACAATCCGCCACCAAAGCTGCTATTTTGTCAGTATTACCCATATCACACGACAGTGTCGCTGCCATAAATGCTTGCGGATAATGGGCTTTTAAATAGGCAGTCTGATAACAAATCAACGCATACGCCGCCGAATGTGATTTATTAAAGCCATAACCTGCAAATTTTTCCATCAAATCAAAAACATGCTCGGCTTTATCCGCAGGAACATTCAATGTTGCTGAACCTGCCATGAATATTTTACGTTGTTCTTCCATTTCTTCAGGTTTTTTCTTGCCCATCGCACGGCGCAACATATCGGCTTGTCCTAAACTATAACCTGCCAAAACTTGAGCAATTTGCATCACTTGTTCTTGGTATAAAATCACCCCATTGGTTTCTTTAAGGATGGGTTCAAGTTGGGGCAATGGATACTCAATGGCTTGCCGACCATGTTTACACTCGACATACGTTCCCACCATGCCTGATTCCATCGGACCAGGACGATACAACGCCACCAATGCAATAATATCCTCAAAACAATCGGGTTTTAGTTCACCTAAAAGCTCACGCATACCTTGTGATTCGACCTGAAACACGGCTTTGGTTTGCCCACGTTGCATCAACTCAAAACTTGCCAAATCATCCATAGGAATCTTTGTAATATCAAAACCTTGACCGCTCTCTTTTTGCTGCACCAAACGACATGCCAAATCAATGACTGTCAGGGTTTTAAGCCCTAAAAAGTCAAACTTAATCAAGCCCATTTTTTCCGAACTACCCATGTCCCATTGAACCACTTTCGATTCAGCACCTGTAATTCTGAATAATGGCGCATTTTCAACCAAAGCATCTTTACCAATGACCACGCCCGCAGCATGTGTACCTGCATTACGATGTTTACCTTCCAACTTTCGCGCCAAATCAAATAAACGTGCCACTTCATCATCATCTTGAATCAACTTGGCAAGGCGTTCCTCTTGTGCTTCAGCCTTGGCAAGCGTCATTTTAAGTTCATCAGGAATGAGTTTTGCCACCATGTTGACCTTGCTTAATTCAAGTCCGAGCGCACGCCCAACATCACGAATCACCGCTTTGGCTTTCATCGCACCAAAGGTGATAATTTGAGATACTTTTTCTTCACCATATTTGGCGGTGACATAACGAATGGCTTCTTCACGGCGAGACATGCAAAAATCAATATCAAAATCGGGCATGGAAATACGTTCTGGATTTAAGAAACGTTCAAACAACAAACCATATTTGATGGGATCGAGATCGGTAATCAACATCGAATAAGCCACCAAAGAGCCTGCACCCGATCCGCGCCCTGGTCCTACGGGAATCCCCTGTTCTTTGGACCACTTGATAAAATCGGCAACAATTAAAAAGTATCCGGGGAAACCCATTTGATTGATAATACCCAATTCAAAATCAAGTCTTGCATCATAAACACCACGTTCGGCATCAGGTTTACCTGCAAGAATTGCGGGCCAACGTGCCTCCAAACCTTCTTTCGCCACTTGGCATATATAGTCTGATAAATCCATGCCATCAGGTGCTTGGAAATCAGGTAATTTATATTCTCCAAACTTTAAATCGATATTGCAGCGACGCGCAATATTCACACTATTTTCCAAGGCTTCGGGTATATCATGAAATAGGTCTTGCATTTGTTCACTGGATTTAAGGTAAAATTCAGGATTAAAGCCCTCGGCAACATTGTCATCCAAGGTTCGATTATCTCGAATAGCGAGTAAGGCTTCAAAGGCATTGAAATCATCTTCTTCTTCAAAATGCGTGTTATTGCTGGCAAGCAGAGGAATATCTAAGCTATAAGCCAACTGAATCATCTTATCATTCACGATTGTTTGTGCGGGTATGCCATGACGTTGTAACTCAATAAAAAAACATGGTGGTTCATCAGCTTCTTGCTTAAAAATGGATTGATATTCCAACGCCAGTTCACGTGCCAAATCATCATTACCTTGTTGCAAGGCTTGTTCAATTTCACCATTCACACCACTGGATAGGGCAATCAAACCTTCTCCATATTGACGTAACAAAGCCTTATCAACACGTGGTTTATAATAAAAACCTTCCAAATAACCAATGGAAGTGAGTTTTAATAAATTTTTCCAACCTTGTTCATTGCGTGCCAACAACACAATTTGCCCGTAACGGGGCGATCGAGGACCTGTCGACACCCGCTGTTTGTAATCATCACAGACAAACAACTCACAACCCATAATCGGTTTAATACCTGCTTTGAGTGCTTGAGAATAAAAAGCAATCGCGCCAAAAAGATTACCATAATCCGTAAGGGCAATGGCTGGCTGCTGCATGGCGACAGCTTTGTTCAATAAACCTTTGATGCTGCTCATCGCAGATAATAAAGAATAGTCAGAATGATTGTGTAGGTGAACAAAAGGGAAGGATGACATCGGCACAGTTTAACCAAGCGAAATAAAGAGGGCTATGGGCTAGATAAAAATGGTCTCTGAGCAATTTTAAACGCCGATATTAAGGAAATAAGAGGGGGTAAGCTGAATACTTATCCTTATATCTTTATTGAAATGTTTCGCCCAAAGCTTTGGCATCATCTTCCAGCTCAACTTCAACCGCAGCAAGGTGAATATCATTCACTTCTAAACGTTGCATGGGCGGAAAACTCTCTATGCTGATACCTTCTGCAATAGTATCGAATAAAACAGGATAGCCAGATTGTTGCACAATAAAATCAGCAGCATCAATGTAATCAATCAGCTTATCACGTGGTCGATCATCCGCTTCGATACCATGATGTGAAGCAACTGTGGCAAAAATATCAGGCATCTCCCAATGATTGAGTAATCTTCCCCCCATTTCTCGATGTAAAACCTCGATCACCGATAGGCACTGTTCATAAGGTATTGCAGCTAATTCATCAGGTACAGCGCTCATGACTGCTTGTACTCCAACATTATACATCATGCCCGCAAGAAAAGCTTCTTCGGGCTCACAGCTACCAATCAAACGAGCAAGGTGTTGGGCAGCCGCTGCAACCAATAATGAATGCTTGGTAACATTTCGAAGGATACTGTTGAGCTGTTTGTTTTTTATTTGAACGTGTAATTGGCTGGATATGACAATCAGTAATTGCAGTGTTTTTCTTCCACCTAAACGCTGAACCGCCATAGGTAAGCTACGAATATCAAAATGACCTGTTTTGAATTGGGCGCTGTTGGCGATCCGTAACACAGTGGTTGAGAGGGTTGGATCAGTAGCGATAACCTTGGCAATATCTGATGCCCCTTTGGATGCATCATTGACGATATCACGTACTTGAATCACAGCTTCAGGAAGTACAGGTAATTTTGCTTCACCATGATTAAATTTTTCTCGAATCATTTGTGCCAAAGCGGCTGTTTTTACATGCATTATTCTTCTCCCATAAGTTTGAAAATTTCCTTAACACTTCGATTGGAGTTCGATCGAGGGGTAATGCGGTAAACCTCCTCTGGTGTGGTGTGTCCTAGTAAGACTTTGTACAGACCATCTTCCATTAGGGATAATAAATCAGTGGTATCACAACTTATTTTACGTACTTCATGAGATGGACGTTGATTAATAATTGCTTCACGTACTTCCTCATTGAGAACTAAAAGTTCATGTAAAGCAGTACGACCATGATAACCTGTTCCATAACATGTACCGCAACCTGTGCCACGATAAAAGGTGTTGTTTTTGAGTGTTTCGTTATCAATGCCAATTAAATTAGCAATGCGCTTATTAGGCATATAAGCCTGTCGGCAATCAGGGCAAATGGTGCGAATTAATCGTTGTGCCAAAATACTCACAACGGTGGAGGAAATAAGAAAAGTTTCGACACCCATATCAATCAATCGTAACAAGCCACCAATAGAGTCTTCTGTATGAAAAGTAGTGATGACTTTATGCCCTGTGAGTGCAGCTTGAACCGCAACTTGGGCTGAATTTTTATCACGTATTTCTCCCAAAACAATGATGTCGGGATCTTGGCGAACCACAGCTTTCAGTGAATTATCAAAAGAACGCCCTGCTTTTTTATCGACAGAACACTGCATGATGCCATCCACAACATATTCTACAGGATCTTCTAAAGTGATAATTTTGGTAGTGGGGTGATTAAGATAATCGATGGCAGCGTAAAGTGTGGTGGTTTTTCCTGAACCTGTAGGTCCAGTAATGAGAATGACACCTGTTGGCACATCCAAAGCATCATGTTTAAAACGATCTAATAAACCTCGATTCATTTTGATTTGTTCGATACTTTTAAGTCCACCATCTCGGCGTAACACACGCATGACAAGGTTCTCACCAAATAATGTCACATAAGTTGAGACTCGAAAATCGACATCAATGTCACTGACTTTTCGTGTAATACGCCCATCTTGGTGGCGACGACTATCGGATATATCCATGCCAGCTAGGACTTTCATGCGTGCAATCACACGGGCAGATAAATCACGAGGTAAATCCATTTTATGAATTAAAACACCATCCATACGAAAACGAATCCTTAGATTATGTAACATAGGTTCTAAATGAATATCACTGGCATGATCACGAATAGCCGATAATAAAATACCATCCACGACTTCGGCAACTTGATCCTTAACTTCAGCACTAACGCCTTTTTTATTGACGAAAAGTTTCTTTAATAATAACTCAATAGCAGATGCGGCAGCGATACTTATGACTGTTTTTTTCGCTGTTTTTTGTTCGATTTCTGCGAAGGCATGATCATTCAATGGATCTGCTGTGACGACATAGACTTTGTTTGTGCCTTCGTCGTATGGAATACTCAAGTTTGATGTTAAAAAATTTTGAGAAAATTGTTTAGCAAGTGTTTGATTCACCATATCAATATCAATATGTATCAATGGCATATCGAGTTGTTCAGATAAAGCTTGTGCTACTTGTCGATCATCAATAAACCCTAACTCAATCAATATTTCACCCATGCGTTTACCAGGCATGCGAGTAATCGATTGATTAGCTTTTTCTAAATCTTGCAGTGAAATATAGCCTAATTCACAAACCAACTCGCCAATACGAAAGGCTCGACCATGTTTACGAATCAATCGGCGATGTTCATCCTCATCAATGATGCCCGTTTCTATCATGATGGAAGATAATAATTTATCTTGGGCTATTTTTTCTTGAACCCGAATGGCTTTTTTTAATTGGCTTAGGGTGATTATTTGGTCATTGTATAAAAACAAGGCAAAACGAGCACCCGGAAGTTTGTCAAAACCTTCAATATCAAGTTTTTTAAGGGGGTGATTTTGGCTCATTGTATTGCCTCGCTTCACATGTAATCTAGAAATATGAGCAAGATTAAAGCCAGTTGTAACGAGTCTTACAGAGCGTATTCATAGATGGACTTTTGAAGGGATTGCATGATAATCAAACATGAAATGTATGCAGGAGAATAATATGACAGATGATAGAATGCAGTTGGATGATGAAGCGTTACGACAGTTGATTGGTCGCAGAGTACGCTATATGAACAAAGTATACGAAATTATCGATTTATTACTCGATGATAATTTGCTGATTTTATCCGCTGATGAAGGGGTCGATGTACAAGAAGATAGTTATGGTCGCGCTCATCGCATGGTGCCGCATCAACAAAACTTACGTTTCAGAGATGCGGATAAAAAAGCATCACATATTTGGGATGATTTAATTTTTTTAGATGGACCGATGGAAACTGAAACTAACGCTTAAAACGCTGTAAAACAGGTTCTGGAACCAAGGAAGAAACATCGCCGCCCATGCTTGAAATTTCACGAATAAAGCTGGAGGAAACAAATGTGTAATCTTCACGAGCCATCACAAAAACACTTTCAATGTTATGATCCAAGTGGCGATTCATGCTTGCCATTTGAAACTCATATTCAAAATCGGAAGCAGCTCGTAGTCCACGCAATAAAGCCGTTGCACCATGTTCATGGGCTAAATCGACCAATAAATCTTTAAAAGCAACGGTTTTAATATTTTTTTCATCACACAATGACTCATTGACCATCGCTAAGCGTGTTTCCAAATCAAACATCGGGCATTTTTTTGGATTTTCAGCAACACCAATGATGAGTTGATCAAAAATCTTTAAGCCACGACGTACTACATCCATATGCCCCAATGTAATCGGGTCGAATGTTCCTGCATAAATGGCGATATGTTGTTTATCTGAATTAGAGCGTGGCATGGTTGACTTTACTTTCCATTCTGCGTGCCACCCAAACACCTGTTTCAAATAAAATGTACATGGGAATAGCGAGCATAATTTGAGAAATAATATCGGGTGGCGTTAATATTGCCGAAAAAATAAATGCCCAAACAATCACATAACGACGTTTGGCAGCAAGACTATCGACATCCATAATATCCAATCGGGTCAAAGCTATGACAATAATAGGCACTTGAAAGCTAATGCCAAAGGCAAATAAAAGCTTAAGAACCAAGGCTAAATATTCTTTGATGGCAGGCATGGCTTGAATGCTTTCACTCGAAAAACTAAGGAAAAATGTAAAAATCATAGGAAATACTGCATAAAATGCGAAGGCAGCACCCAAAAATAAGAGGGCTAAGCTGGATATGAAAAAACCTAAAAACAATTTGCGTTCATGCTTGTATAGCCCCGGTGCGATAAAAGCCCAAGCTTGATAGAAAGTAACAGGTGCTGTGACAAAAATACTTAGCACTAAGGCAATTTTTAAATACGTAAAAAATACATCGGGTGCATTCAAAAATACCAATGGAGTATGAGGTGGAAGAGCGGAACGCAATGGAATCGCCATGAAATCAAAAATTACGCTGGAAAAATTCATCAATACGATGACACCCACCACATAAGCAATGACTGCAATTTGAAAGCGACGACGTAGTTCATGAAGATGTGAAAGAATAGACGGAGGATTATTTGTTTTTTGAGTCATCGTTTGTATTGAGTTTGCTATCGATACTACTCATACCTTCATCAAGCGCATCTTTGGTTTCTTGTATGGGTTCTTTGAGGGCACGTGTTTCTTGCTCAATTTGTTGTTTTACATCACCGATCCAAGCACGCCCTTGGCGAACGAGACGACCAATTTGAGCGAAAAATTCAGGTGTGCGCTCAGGGCCTAAAATTAAAAAGGCAATGCTGCCAATGACCAGTAATTCAAGAAAACCAATATCAGGCATAATATTGGAATCGCTTAATGAATTTGACGCTCTTTTTCATCAGCTTTGGGGGTGCTTGGTTTACTTTCATCATTCATGTTCGTGCGAAAACTACGAATCCCCTTGGCTAAACCTTCACCAATCGCAGGAAGACGTTTTGCGCCAAAAAGAACAATCACAATGACAAGAATTAAAATCAGTTCCATCGGTCCGAATCCAAACATCATCACTCCTGTACACCTTGAAATTTGCGCTGAATATAGCGATGGTACGAAAGAAAACAACGCAGAAGGGGATATTGATGCGCTTATTGCATGCTAGTTTGATTATTTCAGATTTACAAAGTGCCACAGAATTTTATGAAGGGATTTTAGGCTTGAAGCGCGATGAACGTCCCAATTTGGGTTTTGAAGGCATCTTTTATCAACTCGGCTCAGGGCAACAATTGCATTTAATGAAGATTGATGACCCTTATCATGATTGTATTCATCCCCAACATGGTGGACGAGATCGGCACTTGGCGTTTGCGGTAGATTGTGTGCAAGTGTTTGTCGATAAACTTGAGGCGGCTGGCATTGCTTTTACACGTAGTCGATCAGGTCGTGCGGCACTTTTTTGCCGTGACCCTGATGATAATGTCATTGAGCTTTGTGAGATTTAAATTCAGGAGCCTTGCTTGTTCGCAACCAAGCAATAATATCATTCCTATCACGTTTGGATAAATGCGGTAATACCATGCGAGTATTGGCTTTCACCGCACGAGGATCAATCAGCCAAGCGGTGAGTGCATCTTTATCCCATGTATCAAAGGGTACACCTTGAATACTCGGTTTTTTACCATAAATGCCCTTCAATGTAGGTCCAACTTTGATGAAGTTTCTCTTTAAATGATGGCAAGGACCGCACCGCACCACAGCCACGGTTGCACCACGTAAAGCATCACCTTCTGCCCATGCGGACATCGGCAAAAAAAGGCTAATGAGTAGTATTTTTTTTATCATCAGGAACTAAGTTAAAAAATAAATCACCTTGTTTGCCATGAAAAGTAAGTTGTACATGTAAATGATCTGTTTGTTTATGATGAACATATAAAGCACGACGGTAAATGCCCAATGCGCCATCGGGCATGGCTTGTTGCATTGAATCATGATTGATTTGAATTTTCACCAATAAATCAGGAATATGTTTTTTTCCTTGTCGGTTCACAAAGATTAAAAACTCATTCATGCCATGCTGTAAAGTGTCAGGGCGTGTTTCAAAATGAACCTTAAAGTTTTCCCAGCTCTGTTCAGGTGCTATCCATACGGGTGTTGATGGCGAACATGCGGACAATAAAAGAAATACCAGCGCAGCAATTTTAATATGCATGATTGTTTACCTTATTTTGCATGAGCTTGCAGATAGCTCAGTACTTCTTTTTTAATCGCTTCCGACATTGCACCATAGCCTGCTTGAGCTCGATGTTGTTGCATTAAATCGACCACACCCCTCCATTCCAAAGCTGTATGTTGATTGGGCATGGGTGGGCGGTGGCATATCGAACATTGTTTGGAAAACTGCTTAAATCCTGTAGATGTTTGATCAGGGTAGAGATTGTTTGTTACAGCCGTTGTTGGTTTATCTTGCGAGCTACATGCAGTCAAAAACAACAATAAGCATAGACTACTTATTTTCATGCTGTTCATCATCCTCGTCTTCTGCCTCACCCTTATCAGGATCATACAACATGGTCATGACATACACAAAGCCACCGAAAACAATGATATATGCCAAAGCCGCCACATGCCCCCATGTGTACCAAGGACGTGGACTACCCACACGATCACCCCAAAAAGGTAAACTCAAGCCATAAGCTGCAATCAATACGACTATAATAATGGCAAAAAACCAACGGGGCACACGGCTAGATGATTCTAAGCCCTTGCCACTGGCAATAATTTGATCATCAGTGAGACCTTTTTTCTTTGATTTAGGGCGTGATTGTCCGCCGCCAAACAAACGAGCATTTTCTTTATCTTCACGCGTACGTGTATCTTGCGTATCATTTTGATTCATTCTTTTGCCCCTTTTGCATAGTAAACCAATGGAAAACTTGCCTGCCAACCATCATCACTGCTTGCATGTACTGTAATGCGATGCAAACCTTTTTTGATATAGGGTGAAAAATGTAATAAAATATCTTTTCGCCCCGCACTTTTGAATGTCGTTTGTTGTTCATCCAATACATAATCATCCGCATTCAAACCACTCACTTTAAAATGTATCACAGCGGGCTGATAACGTTTATGCGTCACATTGATACGGTAATCATAATTTGTCATATTTGCCAAAAGTTCAGCCCTATCAACCACCAAAGTATATGGTTGATAGTTGATAATCCCCCCTACAAAAATCGCCATACCCAATAGCGTTCCTGTCATCGCAGCTCGCCCACGACCTAAAAGTGAACCTAAACCATTGGTTTTATGACCATCTGCACCAAATTTGAAACTTAATAAACCAGCACCTGTCATTTTCTTGCTTTTACGATGCAATTCATCACACGCCGCCACACAATCACCACAGTTAATACAACTATCAAACACTTGTGCTTGCCTAGGGTCAATATCTAAAAAACAACTATCCACACAATAATTACAATGTTCACAATCATCTAAACGGCTCGTATCATAAGCAATATGCAAAGTATCTTGGGTTTTGAATGAATGTTGCCAAACACGGTAAATACACATGTATTTGCAGACAAGGTGACGCATGGCTGCCACATCAATCAGAATAATCGCCACGCAGACCACGTAAATCCATAATAAATTTTCAGCCAATGGTACAG
>JAUZQL010000265.1 GCA_030950975.1 Mariprofundaceae bacterium
AGTAAGTATCATTGATTTTTTAACATCACCACGTTTGCCAAAGGTATCAATGGTAATGTGTAATGTCGTGAAACCGCCAGCAGCTAGCATTCGAGTATCAGGATTCGCCGTAGTACAACCACAGGAACTTTCGACATGCACAATTTGATGCGCTTGCTTATCTGTATTACGAATCAATAGATAAGAAGATATGTTTTCACCCTCCAACACATCACCTAAATCCAGTGTTTGAGGATCAAAAACCAATAAACTTTTTTCACCAGAAACGACAACTTGCGCCTGTTGTTGAATGGCATAAGGCATGGCTTCAGCCCACACCTTCATGCTTCCCATGGCACAGACTAAGATATACAAGGTCATCCAGTATGTTTTCATATTCATTCCCAATACCATTCTTCTAATCAACTTTAAATCGCCTGTCCTGCGGCATAAGCTGATGCCCAAGCCCATTGAAAATTAAAACCGCCCAAGTGTCCTGTTACATCCACGACTTCACCAATAAAATACAAATCATTGATGCGCTTACTTTGCATGGTCTTCGATGATAATTCATCCGTATCCACCCCACCCAATGTCACTTCCGCAGTTCGATAACCTTCGGTAGCAGCAGGTTTGAATGACCAATGATGGATGGCTTGCTCAATCTCTGCCAACTGTTTTGATGATAACTGTTGTATGGGTAAATCAGCTAAATACATCTCACACCAAAGCAACACCAAGCGTTTAGGAAGTATATCAGACAATACGGTGCGTAATGTTTGTTTACCCCGTGTTAGCACTTGTTGTTTTAAATAGTGTTGAATATTGACATCCAACAGAAAATTCACTTCAACGGCATCGCCTTCGCGCCAATACGATGATATTTGTAAGATTGCAGGGCCGCTCATGCCCCGATGTGTAAAAAGTAAGGCTTCTTGAAAGGATTTCTGACGACATGAGACGCTGACAGGCAATGATATGCCAGCCAATGCCTTGAGTTGTTCATGTTCTTGCCCAGTTAAACGAAAAGGAGCCAAACCTGCACGCGTCGAAATAA
Source organism: Mariprofundaceae bacterium (assembly GCA_030950975.1). Lineage (GTDB taxonomy): Bacteria > Pseudomonadota > Zetaproteobacteria > Mariprofundales > Mariprofundaceae. Next base: position 1,037 of record JAUZQL010000265.1, read on the forward strand.
GATTGATGCCAAACTGTTGAGCAAGACGGTGTCCAAAAGATGTTGCGCCCATTTTGGGAATCGATAAACCACCTGTGGCAATCACCAAAGCTGTTGCATGCCATGTCCCAAGATTACTTTGAACCTCAAAACCATTGTTTTGTATCACTTTTTCAATATGACAATCCAGTTGAATGTTTACACCTGCTTGATGACAGTGACGAAGCAACATATCAACCACTTGCTTGGCTGAATCATCGCAAAAAAGTTGCCCATGCTCTCTTTCATGCCATGAGATACCCGCCTGCTCCAACATGGCAATGGTGTCATAGGGTGTAAAACGAGCCAGCGCAGATTTACAAAAATGAGGGTTTTGCGATATATAATTCGATGCAGTCGTGTAAAGATTGGTGAAGTTACAACGTCCACCACCTGAGATACGTATTTTTTCACCTGCTTTTTTTGCATGATCCAAAAGTAAAACTTTTCGACCTCGTTTGGCAGCTTCAGCCGCACACATCAAGCCAGCCGCTCCTGCACCAAGGATAATAACATCAAACATGGATGATTTTGTGATCAGGCTCAAGCCAATCTTTCCAATTTGGAAGTGATTCCATGCCTTGTTTAGATACTTCTTTCCATAAATTATTTTTTTTACTGCGCAATAAAAAAATACCTGTGCGAAATAGGCGTTCTAACTGGGGTAAAGAGCGATCTGATTCCGATAAAAAACAACGATAAGCTTTGTGGATATCCAACATATCAAAAGGAATGGCAGGCTCATGTTTGGGTTTTGTGATAGCTGTTATGGGTTTATTATGGTTAAGATAAGCAAGTCCACTTTGTAAGGGAAATTCATAAGCGAGTTGGTCAATCATGGTTGATCCTGATAATAATAATCATACATACGCAATAAAGATTCA
>JAUZQL010000266.1 GCA_030950975.1 Mariprofundaceae bacterium
ACGGAAATTGAATTCAATCTGAAAACGTAAACGGTAATAATCAACAATTTTATTTTTCAGTTATGCTTACAGGCCAATACCTTTCTAACATCCAGAAGTGTGGCTTGTGCAGTTTTTCTGCTTTCATCGCGACAATCAAACCTCTATACGCATTACCATCAAATCTTGTCCACCTTGAATCAACGCACAACTTTCTCAACTCAGGAGAAATACCATCTTTCTTTCCATTTTTTGCGATAGCCTTAAGCAAGAGACCATCAATTGGAGGATGAATTACGGAAGCTAATTGGCTCTTACCGCGTTCCCCCAAAATAACTGCAGACTTCAAGTAAACATTAACCAACTTAGCTGCTAGTCCATATGTAGCTTTTACAACATCTTTAGCTAACAAAAAGGCCCGTATCTTTGTACACCATTGCTGATGCTGAACATCAAAAGCCGCTTCAGTCATTTCGTAATTAGAAGCAGTATTTACAAATACATCTAATCCAACATCTTCAATAGCTTGTTTTAAAACACCTACAGTAGCACCTTCAAATCCTCTTTGAGCAGCTCTGGCAGCCGACCATGATGCAAAGTCATGTCTGTATTGCTCATATGTGAAGTCATTATTCATTTAAATTATTATACCCCTCATCAATCTGCCCTTTCAGTTTCAACATATTATCAGCAAAACTTGCCGCTGAATCATAAACGATTTGCTTCATTGGAAGTTTAAACACCGCCTCTAAAACATCTGCTTTATCAGAAGGATATTTTGGAGCCGAAGCAAACCCGTGCAATAGGTAAATACATGTATTTGGTGATTGATTTGTTGTCATATTTATTGGGTATCAGCCTCTATAGAAATTTGTTTAAACAAGATTTTCTAGCTCTGAAACTTTGAGATCCAATTCTCGAGCCAAGTCTTGGTTTGCCCTTTCATGCGCTAAAAAACCATCTGCTAATGTGCGATAAAACCAGAGTGTGCCTACTTTACCTGCTGAAGGATTAAAACGACTCCACAGATCGTCACCAATGCGATGGTAGTCGTGTGAAATACATTGCATATTGTGCATCTTATCTGCCATGGAAACCAACAGTGCACTACTAGATGTTCCCTTAGCTTAACCTACGGGGAATAAGTTCACTCACCCTGAAATTCCGTTAAAGAAAATTGCGCAAATGGCGTCCATATATAATCATCAATATTTCTAGAAACCTTTTCTATATCAGCTTTTGCAACATGCTGATTTTGCTGACCAAGAGAATAAACAATGTGTATTTCCTTATCGATTAGAAAGGCATGGAAAGAATGATGTGCAGCATCCTTTCCAGCCCCAAGATAAGTTTCATTTTCTATATCGTATGTATTTATTAATTTCTTACTCATTATTTCTCTCCATAGTCATTGTTTATCTATGATAACATATTCAGCGATAACTGATGTCGCTTAATATTCTGAGGCAGCTAGTTAATTGTAGTGAGTGCTATAATCAATACCTTCGCATCTTGTAGAGAAAGATACTCATAATATAATTAGGTGAAGAATGGTTAGATTAGGCCATTTTTTGTGATTTTTTTTCTGTCTTATTGTTCGCTTTTTCAATAGATTTTAAAGCATTTTCATGAACTTTCGTGAGATTAGCGACCATTGACTCTTGAGACTTCCTTGCAGCTTCAATTGTATCGGCAAGATCTTTTTCTGATTTTTTCTCGAATTTTATAAGCGATTTTTCAGCGCTATCTTTGGCTTGCTCTGCAAGCTTTAAGGATATTTCGAATGAATGTGCTTTTTCAATAGCTGAATCACGCTCGTTCCTAATGTTTGAAATATCACGATTTGAGTGTTCAAGATCATTTTTAAGCTGTGCGATAAGGCTGTCTTTTTGATCTGCATCAGCTTGGATCTTTACTATGGTGGCTTTAGTCTGTTTGAGTTCTTCTTCGGCAACATCAGTACGTTGACTACATTGATCTGCATAATCAATTGCTTCATGCGTACTTGTTTCAAGGTTTTCTTTAAGCGCATTTAAGGCTTGGCGTTCTTGCTCCAAGTTTGCTTCAGCCAGAGCATTAGCAGACTTCCAAAGCTTCTTACCCAAAATAACAACGTCTTCAGCTAAGGCTTCGGGCAAAACAACAGTCGCAGGTAATTCGTCTGGTCTTACTTCTCTTGCATCTTCACTTTTCTCCCACAATTTAAGGTGCTTCTGAATCGTAGAGTAGCTACCCCTTCCTAGAGTTTTGTGAATGCTAAGAGTTGAAGGAGCTTCGCCTCTTGCAACAATTTCCGCAGCAGCTTCAAACACATCTTTTTCAGTAATCATTTTCTTGGTCATTGGGTTGCCCTGCCTATGCTAACGTTTTTAGGTAATATAGAAGATTTTAGCATACTAAGGCTACTTGTCAAAATGTAATTATCGTAATTATGTAATTACGATAATTATTATTAAAATAGAAAGGGTGAAAATCTTGGGTTTTAGTCAATTGTGAATGTGGATCCATTTGTTATCACTGCATGTAACAAGACACTATTGCCGTTTTCGAGTGAAATCACTGGGCCATTTATTTCTAACACAACTTCTCCATCAATTAAGATTCGTTTTTTCTGATCAAGTGCTTTCGTTATTGTATCTTTCATTTTTTCAGTTTGTCGTGCTGATTTATTGCGTGAAATTTGGAGCTTTGTTGCTTTACGCTCAATCTTGAATGAATACGCATGAATTATACGTCCCTTTTTAAACTGTTCATAACTAACTCGAATGGGTGAGTGCAGGTTGATTTCATCAACGGCAGTATCAATAACACGCTTTTTGAAGTCTTTATGCGCTTTATATTTTTTTTCTAAACCAAACATTACGCGCATTTGATTAACTGTAATCACACGCTCTCCAATTGTCTGATACTGTTTGAATATCTCAAAAAACCTAACTGCATAGACACTGTTTAAACGCACTATATCCTTCAATTCATAGGTAGTATGATTACCACGCAAGTCTTCAAAAAGCGGCATAATTGATTCTGTGAACTGAATCATTATTGAATCGTTATTGAAACTGACAGATTCAACGATACTAATTATCGACTTATTCCAACGCTTACCCATTTTTTCATGTTGAACATTCGATTCAACATATCGCTTAATGAGTTCCCTCGATGCTTTTTCAAGTTCTTTTCGTGTGTCAGATAGTCCGAACGTACGATTGTAATCGTAAACACTGATAACATGCTTGCGCGCATTTTTTGAATTGTCTCTTCTGATTTGTGTTACACATATTCTAATTAGTCGTTGCTCAGTGAGAGTCATCTTATATGACGACTCAATTAGCGTGTTGTGTTGTACCACCATTGGCTTATCCATGCCTATATGGTGACTTATATAAGGTCTATGTCAAATTAAGTCCCTATATCTGGGGTATTTGTCCCTATATACGCTCTGAAACCCTTTCTCTGACTCAAATTTTTAGGTGTAAAAGGTTTAAAAGGTTAAAGGAAAAAGGGAGTGCGCGAGAACGCGCAAAGAAGCCGCCGCCAGTGGCGGCAGTCATTTGAGAAAAACAAAAGCAGTAAATCATTAGATAATCAACTTTTGAAAAATCAGGCAGATGATCAAAAGGGGCTGCAAGCAGCCGCGCCTTTGGCGCAGGGTAATCAAGTTAGGCGTTTGAGGGCGTGCTTAAACCTTGTGCAGAAGATGGTGTGGCAACAAAAAACGCGCTTCAATAATGAAGAAGCTGTGAGTTATAGATGAGAACACAACGTAGATGCGTTAGAATCATCAATAAAGAGTTTTTAGAAGAAAATCATAGGAGATACTTGGAAACAACACAGCGACGATTTTAACGAAGGTATACTTCGGTTATTTCAGGGCGAAAATGACCCATTTCTTGGCTTACAATTGTTAATGATTCTTTGTAAGAATGTGTATTTTTAAGTTCATTCATACGATTTTGAGCATAAGAGTGTCGCAATCCATGTGCACCGTTGCTGCGTCCAAGGGCTACAGTCGAAGCGCGGCTGAAGCTGGCACTAAACGCGTGACCTGCGCCGATGTTGTAATTTTGAGAATAATTAA
>JAUZQL010000267.1 GCA_030950975.1 Mariprofundaceae bacterium
ATGCCTTGGCGTGCGAGTTCATCGGCTTTTTCATTGCCTTCATTGCCAGCATGACCTTTCACCCATTGCCAGTCTACAGTATGAATCTGATTCAGGGCATCCAATGTTTCCCATAAATCTTGGCTAACCACAGGTTTTTTGGCTGAATTTTTCCAGCCACGTTTTTTCCAGCCCTCAATCCATTGGGTGATGCCTTGAATGACATATTTAGAATCTGAATAAATGGTGATATGGGAAGGCTTTTTGAGTGCTTTTAAGGCTTCAATGGCAGCTTGTAATTCCATCCGCTGGTTGGTGGTGTTTTTTTCACCACCGCAAAGTTCTTTTTCATGCTCGCCATAGCGTAACCATACACCCCAACCACCCGGACCAGGGTTGCCAGAGCAAGCACCATCGGTGTAGGCGATGAGTTTGGGCGTATTCAACTTATGACTTCCGTTGCACAATCATAATCATGCCAAAAATGAGCAAACTACTTCCTAAAATCATATGCCAATGGGGAATATGCAAGGTTTGACCCAATAACATGGCAATGCCTGCTGCACTTAAAAGAACTCCCATGATAGTCGGAATGAAGGATGATTTGGGTGGTTCCATCAATTTACTTTGTTTCACATGTTCAATCATGGTGTCGATGCGAGTGGGCAATGTCATCCAATCATATAACTGTGTTTTAACATCCTCAGCCATGTGTTCGATGTGGGCTTTGGGCCCCATGTGTTTCATCATCCAGTTACTCACCAATGGTTTAGCAAGTTCCCAGATGTTGACATCATCGGCAAGTTCTCTGGCAACACCTTCAATGACCACCATCGTTTTTTGTAACAATAGCAATTCAGGTTGCGTTTCCATTTGAAAACGTTCGGTAACTGCAAACATGCAAAGCAAGAGTTCAGCAATGGAAATATCAGCCAAAGGTCGGTTGAAAATAGGTACAGCGACTTCACGTAAAGCATCTTCAAATGCCGATATATTGGTATCACGCGGGACATAAGCTGCTTCAACATGAACCACCGCTGCTTGATGATAATCCTCACGCAAAAAGGCTAACAACATATCCGCAAGATAGCGGCGAGGTCGAATGTCTAAACGTCCAACAATACCGAAATCAAGCAATACAATATCACCATTTTTAGCTACAAAAATATTACCAGGGTGCATGTCCGCATGAAAATAACCATCCTCAAACACCATGTGGAAAAATAAGATCGTTGCACGCTCGCAAATTTTAAGCGGATCAAGACCTGCGGACAAAATGGCAGCACGTTCGTCAATTGGGAAGCCTTTGATACGTTCGGTGGTAAGCACTTCCACATGGGTATAATCCCAAATAACATGGGGAACACGCACACCATCTAAGGCTTTGAAATTTTCTTCAAAACGACTGGCATGGGCAGCTTCGGCACGTAAATTAAGTTCACCACGAATACTTGTGGCAAATTCTTCGACAACACACTGAGCTTTAAGCCGTTGATATTCGGGAAAATAACGTTCAAACATCCCCGCCAGTAAGCGAAGAATGGCTAAATCAGCTTCAATGGTTTTGTGAATATGTGGGCGGCGAACCTTGACGGCAACTTGTTGTCCACCTGCTAAGGTGGCAAAGTGAACTTGAGCAATCGAGGCGGCAGCAATCGGGGTTTCGTCAAAGGATTGATAAAGCCCGCCTTCCCCCGTTAATGGTTTCTTACAGGTGCGTTCAATGACTTCTTTGACATGTTCAAACGGAGCTGGGGGTACATGATCTTGCAGCTTTTTTAATTCAAGTGCGACTTCAAGCGGTAATAAATCCACACGTGTGGAGAGCATTTGCCCAAATTTAATGAAGGTTGGTCCTAATTTTTCAAGCGCTTCACGAATTTGACCACCCAAATCATGCGGCAGTGTGTCATCACGAAACAGTTGAATCAGCCAAGCATAAGGGCGCAACAAACGCATACGCATGGCGAGCGCTGCCATGCCATGTGAGGTTAAAATATAGCCAATGCGTAAAAGCCGAAGGTTGCGCTGAATATTGCCTGATAATTTCATGTATTTTTAGCGCTTTGAAGGTGCTCGACGCGATGTTCTAAGCGCGTTATTTTGGTTTTGATGCGATTGTTTTGATGTGCCAATTGTTCAACACCCGCTTGCCACGTTTGTAAGCGTTGCTGGTTCGGGTTTTTGATGCGATCAAGATAGTGTTGCAAGCTTTCCTTGGATGCTGAAGAAATTTTTTGCTCTGCCTTCACCAGTGCATAGGCAGCTTTGGCAACACGTGTGCCGAAAAAATCACCAAAAGATGAACGTAATTCATCTTCCCAATTCAAATCGGCAGCAGCCAGTAATTTTTTGAAACGAAGCATGGCTTCAGAATCTCCAGATAATTGAAGGACTTGTTGAAACACAAGCTCGTCAGGATCTTCGTGGGCAAAACACATGCGAGCAAAACCTGAGGTGCTGGCGGTAATTTCTACGGCAACATCACCTGTGTGCATGGGGTGAACCCATGTTTTTCCTGCTTTGAAACCGAGATAGAAAGTGCTTGATAAATCACTGACATGAATGCGAAACACCGTTTGATTTAAGCCATCTAAATGCTCTTTCAATGATGTGTCACGTGAAAATGCCAAATCCAGAACTGTGGATATGACAACACATTGAACAGGTAAAGGAATGAGACGTAAAGGTAAAAACATCACACTCATAATTTATAACCTCGATGTAGGGCAACAATGCCGCCTGTCATATTTTCATAACGTAATAAATCAAAACCTGCGTTTTGAATCATGCGTTCAAAACGCTGTTGATCGGGAAAACGTCGAATGGATTCGACCAAATATTGATAGGAAGCACGATCACCTGTAATCCATTGACCCATAGAGGGAATGACATTGAATGAATACGTATCATAGATGACATCCAA
>JAUZQL010000268.1 GCA_030950975.1 Mariprofundaceae bacterium
GAACCAGTACAGTCATCTTTGAACCTCGGGTTGCCACGTCTATCTTAGGGCACTTAGCATCAGCTATAAATGGTCGCAGTGTCTTACAAAAGAATTCTTTTTTGAGTGATGCACTGAATGAATCAGTCTTTCCTGATTTTATAACTATTTTTGATGACCCTGATCATCAAGATGGCATGGGCAATCGTTTGTTTGATGGTGAAGGGACACGCTGTCAGCCACGTACGATGATTGAAGCAGGACGATTGACTGGTTTTTTAACTGATCGTTATGCTGCCAAACGTCTTCACACCGAATCAACTGGGCATGCACGGCGTGGTTTAACGGGTGATATGGGCATTGGTACATCCAATATGGTGTTGTCCGCAGGTGAGATGAGTCAAGAAGAGATGATTCATAGCATAGGCGATGGCATTTTGGTGACAGAGTTGATGGGCTTTGGTGTGAATGGGGTGACGGGTGATTATTCCCGTGGGGCAGCTGGATTTTTGATTCAAGGTGGTAAGATTGAGCGTCCTATTCAGGGCATCACGATTGCGAGTAATTTAAAAGACATGTTTGCGAATATTGCTTGTCTTGGCAGTGATTTAACGTGGTTTGGTTCAGTGGCAACACCCAGTATTGCCATTGACAATATGATGGTTGCAGGCGAATAAATAGGCTATTTTGGAGTAGTATATGATGTATGATGTTTATGGTGTGGGTAATGCCATTATGGATTTACAAGTACGGTGTGATGATGATTTTTTAGCAGCCAATGGCATTGAAAAAGGTATCATGACATTAACCGAGCCTGAGCGTCAACAAGCGATCTTGGCTGCATTATCGGAACATCAAGTGCATTATTGTTCAGGTGGATCGGCTGCCAATACGGTTGTGGGTATCGCAGATATGGGTGGCAAAACGATGTATGCCAGTCAAATAGGTCGGGATACTTTTGGTCAACAATATTTGGATGAATTCAAAGCCTTAGGTGTGGCGACACATGTGGATGCAGTCGATGGTGATACAGGAACATGCGTGGTGCTGATTACCCCAGATGCACAACGTACAATGTTAACACACTTGGGCATTTCGGTGGGCTTGAAAGCTGCTGATTTGGATGAAGAAGCGATTGCCAAGTCCAAGTATATTTATGTGGAAGGTTATTTGTTTGCAGGTCCTGAAACTAAGCAAGCAGCCCTTAAAGCGATTGAAATCGCCAAAAGAGTAGGTACAAAAGTTGCATTGACAGTTTCGGATCCATTTTTGGTGGATATATGTCGCAATGATTTTCAAGCATTGATTGAGAACGATGTGGATTTGTTGTTTTGTAATGAAGTGGAAGGTTCTGCTTTAACGGGAAAAACTGACCCTGAGGATATTGCGCGTGCGCTTCATCAACATGTGGATCATGTAGCTTTAACGTTGGGTAAAGCAGGTTCGATGGTGGTGCATCAAGGCGAAGTTCTTTCTGTAGCAGGCGTATCTGTTGAAGCGATGGATACCACAGGTGCTGGCGATATGTATGCCGCAGGTGTGTTGTATGGCGTAACGCATGATTTTACTTGGCAACAAGCTGGGCGTTTGGGTTCCTATGCTGCTGCAAAAGTTGTGGCACAATTGGGCGCACGTTTACCACATGGCTTTTCGCAAAAAGATATTGAAACTGCAATCAATTTATGAGGATATCCTTGGATAAGGATAAAGGGTAAAAATCATGACAACTGAAGAAAATAAAATAGAAGAAACCAAAACAGAAGAATCTGCGGTTTTAAGTTTACAAAAGGTTTATTTAAAAGATGTTTCTTTTGAAAATCCAAATGCACCTGAAGTTTTTACTGAAGCGAGCGGACAACCGCGTGTTGAAATGAACTTGGCATTGAATAGTCGCCCTTTGAATGATGAACAATGGGAAGTTGCTTTAAAAGTCAATGTGGTGACGCGTGATCAAGAAAGTGAAAAGGTGATGTTTGAAATTGAAGTGGAACAAGCTGGTATTTTCTTTATCAAAAATATTCCAGAAGAACATATGACACAAGTATTGGCTGTGAACTGCCCAAGTATTATTTTTCCTTATACGCGGCAAATTATGAGCCAGTTGACTGTGGATGGTGGCTTTATGCCATTTTTGATGGAGCCTGTTAATTTCCAAGGCTTGTTAGAACGGAGCTTAGAAGAAGCATCAGAAGCCGAAGGTCAAACGATTCAATAAATTCTAGGATAACTGTATAAGTTTAGAAGGATGGCTTTAGTTGTGTCGTTATCTGCTTCGGCACGGCTAAAGCCACACTTCTCAATAATGAATGCTGAACGAGAGAAAATTCAATAGGTTAGGTTTTTGTTCCTTGACTCTAAAATAGAATGGATGTTCTTGTCGTGCTTATTTTTATGGCAAAAAATTTGCTATGAAGGCATAGCTTTAGAACATGTTGAGGAGTCATATATGGTGAATGTGTCATCATTGAAAAAACCAATTTTATATCAAAAGATATTGAAAATTTTACAAGATGGCTTGGTCTGTGATTATCCCAATGAATTGCAATCTTTGGCTGCACATGTGTGTAATGAACAGGTTGAACGACCGCTAAAAGATATTCTAAACGTATTTTATCATCATGGATTTACTGTACCACAACTATTATCTGTGTTGCTGAATTGTGAAAGTATGCGTATGAAACGACTTTTTTCAGGTTATTCATCACAGCCTGTTGCAGCACAATATAAGGATTTACAACACGTTATTCATCATTTTAATGACCTTCAAGAAGAAGTGCTTGATGTTGGAAAAGGCTATTTATTACAAGCTGAGGCAGCTCTTTTTTCAAATGAGGATGAAAGCTCTCAAACCGATCGTCTGGCTGTTGACCATGTTGATGAGGGTATTCGAGAAGAGATTTTAGATGCCAGTTTAAGAATCTGGGAACGTACGAAGAAAATGAAGGTGTATAATTTTTTCCAAGGCGTACCAGTTTATGCGACTGTCGAAGTTTTGCGTGTTGAATCTCATTGTGTGTATGTTTCTCCCAATAGTGATTTGATTAAAGTCTTTTCCAGCCATCCTAATGGGAATAGTGCGTATGGCATTTGCGCAAATGAAAAAGAGCAAGTGAGAGTGTCGATTGGGGAAGTATTACCCCATAGCGTCCAACTGAATATGCGAGAAGTTGCCCAGTCTTTATTGAATTGCCGTAAAAATTTGGGCGTACGTATGAATATGGATGTGTTTGCTGAAATAAAAGTACGGGGTAAATTGATAAAGAAAGTATTGTTGCGGGATATTTCTGTGGCGGGCTTAGGCTTAAGTATTCATGGTTTGGACAAAGAGCCTTGTCGTACAGGTGAAGTGATTGAATGTCGCTTTGATTTGGGCAGTAAACATATCGTGGCGCATGGCTGGGTACGCTGGGTGGTTGTGATGAATGATGAAATTCGCTTGGGCATGGAGTTACGCCCTCATATTGCAATTCAACAAGCGCTGCAAAAAGAGGTGTTTCAGATTCAACGTAAAATCATTGTGAAACTCAATGATTTGGATGTACCTACAGCGTTAGAAGCGGTTATTTTGTAATAAAAGGGCTTGTTCATAAGCTTCATGTGCTTGTTGATGTTCTCCTTTTTCTACCATCCATTCTGCCCAAGTTTGCCAAAAGAGTGGGCAAGGGTTGGTTTCTAACAATGGTTTGAGCGTTTCTTCTGCTAAACCGTCCAACTTTCCAGCATGAGCCAAACAAGCATGCAACCAAAGCAATGCCTGACTTCCTTTCAGTTTTTCTATGCGACGAAAAGCGGTTAAACCCTCACCTTTCATTAAATTTAAAGCGGCTTGTGCAATGGCTAAACTGTCATGTTTTTTCAAATAATTTAACCAAAGTTTTTCTGCAACTTGAGGGTTATCCGCTTGAATATGTGCATGACCTCGCGCTAAAATAACATCGTGATGATGCGGTGATATTTTTTCGGCTTGTTGTAAATAATCGGATGCCTCGCTGCCAGTAGCGTGTTGACGGAGCGCTAAAAGAACCATCACTTTTTTTTCAATAATCCAAGCTTGTGAACGTAAGGCTTGGTTCTTCATGGCGTTCAATAAATCAAGTGCCGCCTGCCATGATTGTTCTTCCAAATAAATATCCAAAAGGCGAACTTGTGCCAACGGTGCATCAGGGTGAACGCTTAACCATGCTTCAAGATGCGCTTGACGCTTTTCAATATCGATGATGTCTTTCCATTCAGGATCACTGATAATGCGTGCTGTGAATGCGATATGCAAAGGGTCATGCTGCATATTGACATCGCCTTGCTGGTTCGGCAGAAGACTCAAGCTATCAAGCAATGGTTGCGCCCAATCAGGAAGTAGTTTGCGGGCTTTTTTAAAGGTTCGTTGTCCATTGTGTTGCCGCATATCAATATAATCATGCAACGCAGTTTGCAAATGTTGTTCACGGCGTTGCCTACCACCTGTGCGCAAGGTTTGCCAAATTTTACCAGGACCTGCTAGCAGTGCATTGCTTAGGCGTTGGATAAACCAGCCCATAAATAATAACACAAGCATGATGACTACAAAG
>JAUZQL010000269.1 GCA_030950975.1 Mariprofundaceae bacterium
ATTGTAGGAATAAGCCATGATGCCTAATCGATGCAATTCAAACGCCAACAATGCCGCACTGACTTGTTCACCCGTCGATACCAAAGCATCCAGCTCTCGGGATGGTGGGACTTCATCCATATCCCTTGCCAAACTCAATAAACGATTGGTTTCACCACTCATCGCCGATACCACAACGGCAATTTCGTAACCTCGTAGCAAGTCTTTTTGAATAATTTGAGCTGTGGCACGAATACGGTCTAAAGAACCAACGGATGTACCACCATACTTATGCACCACACGCATGGTTATTTCCCCACAGGCATGGTGGCAATGGCAAGTTTGCCCATACCAAGTTCACGCACGGTATCCATCACAAACACCACACGTTTATGCAAAGAATTGGCATCTGCCCTCAATACCACACGCATATTGGGATCACCCTTGCTAATGTTGAGAATACGGCGGCGTAAATCACCATCTTCAACCGCTTCTTCTTGAACATACAACTGCCCTTTCGCATTCACACTGATTAACACTTCTTTTATTTGTTTATCTTGGCTACTGGCTTTACTCGATGGTAATTCAAGTTTCAAACTATTGGATACAGTAAAACTTGTAGAGACCATAAAGAAAATTAACATCAAAAAAACGACATCCACCAACGGTGTCATTTCAACAAGAAAATCAGCTCGCTTACGCTCTCTTAACTTCATTCACGATCGCCTTTTAATAAATCGACAAAGCGCAAGGCATGTTCTTCAATTTCAACGACAAAAGATGCCACACGCGCTTCAAAAATACGATATGCAACCATGGCTGGAATCGCCACAGATAAACCTGCTGCTGTGGTATTCAAAGCCTTAGAAATACCACCTGCCAGCACATCGGCTTTACCAACGCCTTCAATAGAAATGACTTGAAACACTTCAATCATACCAATCACAGTACCCAATAAACCCAATAAAGGTGAAATCGCCGCAATCACACCCAATACACCAATATAACGATCCAAATGTGCGACTTCTTGCCGACCCACTTCTTCCAAAATTTCTTTCATCACCGAGCGTTTTACACCACGGTTTTTCAATGCCAGCCATAAGATTCGACTCATCGTTGTATTATTTTTTTCGCATTTTTCCAACGCTTCTTGTGCATTACCCGCACGAATCAATGCTTCAATCGCCTCAATATCTTTAATCGGAAGCACGACTGAACGACGTAAACTCCAACTGCGTTCAAACACAAGTGTTACTGTTACGATGGAAACTGCCAGTAGAATATACATCACTATTCCACCCTGATTGATAAACTCGTACACGTCTTTCCCCCTACATTCTTTCAATATGGTCGCAGATTATAGAAACAACTTCACCCACTGCAATGCAGCATCATATTTTGCATGATTTAAGCTTGAAAATACGTGTATGTTATTTTCTTGTCGTTGTGGATACCAAATGACTGCGCCCTTATGGGTATTCAATACTTTAGCCCCTACGGCTTGATAACGCTGTACAATATCAGGCTTCGGAAAACCAAAATGATTATGATAAGCTGTTTGAGCGATGACATAGCTTGGGTGTACAGCTTGCACGAAGGCAAGTGTACTGGAGGTTCCACTGCCATGATGTGGCATCAACATCATATCATGATGCCCGATAAGACCTTGTTTCAGTAATATTTTTTCCACAGGTTTTTCCATATCACCTGAAATCAACAATCGTTTTTTATGTTTCAAGATAATTGAGCAAACCAGAGAAGTGTTATTGTCATTACGGGGCGCATAATTTTGAGGTGGCCATAACACATGCAATGTTGCATTCCCAAGTGGCAGAACATCCCCTTGTTTTAACCAACGAACGGTACCGCCCATCCCTTGCACACGTTTCACGACGTTGTTCAATGTCCGATGACGATGATTGACAGGTACATCCGCCAACCACAATTCACCCACACTGCGTATCGAATCCAACAAACGAAGTGCGCCACCATCATGATCCGATTGTGCATGGCTTAACATCAATACATCAATGTGCGTTTGCCCTAAATGTCTCAAACCTGCCGCGACAGTCGTACCACCATTAAAACGACTGTTTTTTCTTCCCGGAACATCAATCACAAACACATGAGCTTTTCCATTGGGCATAGCTTGAATCAAGCTTGCAGCAGCGCCCTGCCCAACATCCCAAGCAATCCATGATGTTTCTCGAGGTGTTTTTTCTTGTACAATGACAAGCGTATAAACCAGCAATACACCTGCTATCCATAACATCCATCGTGGATTACGTTGACGAAATCCCCATACAGCAATGCCCATCCAAGCCAAGATATAAAGCGCATGCCACCACCATGATGGGGGTACGACCCAGAGGTTACCACCCCACCAATGATGGATATGTAACAAGCATTGATTGGCAATATCAATACCCCAAGCAGCGGCTTGCATGATGCCCATTGCTCCATCATGCCAGCTTAATAAAGCCATGATTTCACCGAGCAAAGCCAACGGTAAAATATACAAACTGTATAGCGGTACAAGAAGAAGATTTGCCAGCAAACTCCAAATAGGAATCCGCCCAAACACGTCAATCATCAGCGGTAATGTGGCTAAACTGGCAAGCAAGCTTACCTGCATTAAACTTTTGAAATAAACCCAAACCTTATTGTGTGAAACGGGGCTAGATTGCATCAACATCAACAATGCTAAGGTGGCTAAAAATGATAACCATAAAGAAATCGAGGTGATTGCAGAGGGATCCCAGCCTAATATCAGCATTAAAGCCGCCAATAAAATATTAATCGGAATATAGCGGGCGCGTAAATACCAAGCCAATGCAGCTGCGACTAACATCAAAGCAGCACGTTGTGTCGGCAAAGGCCAATCCGCTAAACTCGCATAAGCCATCGCGACAGCCACACCCATCATCAAGGATACCGCTTTCACGGGTATATGAATGATCCATGATTCACGCCGTGTTAAAAAGTAAAAACTCAAAAAACCAGCCCAAGCCGCCACCATACCGACATGCAAGCCTGAAATGGCCAACAAGTGCGCTGTTCCTGTTGCTGAAAAAGCATCTTGGATAGCGATGGGGATGGCATAACGTTCTGCCAATAATAAAGCCGATAAAATACCTTGTTCTTCAGCATCTTTGGGCAAGGCATGTCGAACTTTGGCACGCATCCGAGCTAACATGCTTTGTTGTGCTGAAACGATAAACCAATCCACACCCATGCTTCCCGTTAGCCCGATATGATGCTTAAAACAATAGCTCTCATAATCAAAACCGCCGGGATTCTGATGGTTACGGGGTGGGTGTAAGCTTACAATCGCATGAATACGCTGCCCTTCTTTGGGGAGATGTTTATAAGACCAAAGATAAACATTCACACGCCCATGCAGCCTTTGTCCATCATCACGAACGATATGGTTTAAACCCAAACGTGTGTACACACCATGATATTGAATGTTTTCAACATCCGCTTGAAGCGCAATCTTTTGATTGAGCCAACTGTCATCATAATGGGTTTGCCATACATCATAAACAAAGCTCATGCCTCCCCAACACATGCCTGCCAATAGCCACAAACAAAAATAGCGGTGTCGAGACACCGCTATCCATAAACATAAGATGATTGCAATCCACATATCCCATTGCCATGATATACTTTGTACACGAAGCAATGTTATCCCAATCATCCAGCCTAACGCTGGCATCAGTAGGGGAAAGCGTTGCTTTAAGCTTGCTAAAATGACATCAACGCTCTTTCATGGGGATATACGTCAAGCCTTTATCGCCTACATAAATTTGTGTCGGACGATAAATACGACTTGAGCCTAATTGTTCTTTCCAATGTGCCAACCAACCCGACACACGCGCTATAGCAAAAATAGGTGTAAACAAATCGCTTGGAATCCCCAGTTTTCGATACACAATGCCCGAGTAGAAATCAACATTGGGACAAATGCCTTTCGCACCCAAGGTACTACGCGAAAGTTCTTCAATGCGACTGGCAATTTCATAGGTTGGATCTTCGCCCATTTCTTGCGTTAATTGCACATACAGTTTTTGCAATAAAACCGCACGTGGATCTTTCGTTTTGTAAATCCGATGCCCCAAACCCGCAATCTTTTCTTTTTTGGCAAGTTTTTCATTCAAATACGATTCAGCACGATTGACATCACCAATTTCATCCAACATATGCAAGACATCTTCATTGGCTCCGCCATGCAACGGCCCTGACAAGGAGCCAATGGCTGCACTGATGCAAGTGTACGGATCGGCAAGTGTAGATGCTGTTACAATGGTTGAAAATGTACTGGCATTCAGGGTATGTTCAGCATGCACAATCAATGCCACATCCATAATCCGTTCCATCAAAGGCGTGGGTTCATCACCTGTTAGCATATATAAAAAATTCGCCGCATGGGATAAATCATCCCGTGGTGGAATAGGATCATCACCTTTACGCATACGTGAATGAGCCGCCACCAAGGTTGGTAATTTTGAAATAAGGTTTAAACACACAGAACGAATGTGTTCCGCTGTTAATTGACCATGTGGCAAAGGATAAAACATGCCCATCGCTGCCACGCTTGTTTGCAAAGAATCCATCGGGTGAGCAGATTCTGGAAAACATTTCATCATATCACGAATACGAAACTTAATACGTCGATGATGTCGCAATTTTTCATGCGCTTCCATTAATTCTTGTTGGGAAGGAAGACGACCATACAGCAATAAAAATGATGTTTCTTCAAATGTGGATTGTTCTGCCAACTGCTCAATGTTGATACCACGGTATTCCAAGTGACCGACTTTCCCATCCACCGATGAAATAGCCGATTTTGTCACAGGGATACCTGCCAAACCGGGAGAGTAACATCCAACATCTTGATCTTTTGTATCCATCTTAAACTCCTTTACTCTCAAACATATATATAACACAACGATAGTCGTTCAAGCGTAAATTTACTGTCATTCCCAAGTGCTTATATTGAGAAATCTTATATTTGTAAAATATATTGATCGGGAAATTATAAAAAAGTATGTATATTTTATTATCGTCACCCTCGAGTGCTTTCATCGAGAGTCTTTTGTTTCAGACATTAGATGCCCGATAAAAGAATTCGGTCATGACGATACGTTCATACTTGAATGCTTACGGTTTTTCTTTTTCTTTTTTCTTCTTTTTCTCTGCTTCTTCAGCACGTTTACGCCCTTGTTCTTCTACAAAAAAAGTTAAATTAGCCACCAACAATGAATAAAGCGCAATGCCAAAAATCATGGTGAACACGGCCACAATCCGACCACTCATGGTCATCGGATAAATATCGCCATAACCCACAGTCGTCAAGGTTACAAATGCCCACCATAGACCATCACTAATCGTACCAAATTGCTCATTCACATCATGTTCAAGAAAGTAAACGCTTGTCCCAAACACAAACACAAAACCAAACACCAAGGTCATGGCAGCTGGGAAGCTATCTTGTGATAAAACAATTAAATTCAATAAACGTTTTCGATTGGCGCGAATTAATACGCCAATACGCAACGCTGGCAGCAAACGCATCACCCTTAACGCACTAAAAATACGTAAGAATGGTGAGGCAAACAATACAATCAATACCAAATCAAGCCAATTCTTCTTCAAATATAAATGTTTATCTTCAGATATGTTCCAACGCACAGTGAATAACACAAAAAATATCACCAACACCGCAGGATCAGCCCAAGAGGGGGCTGCATCCCAAAAACCAAACGCGACCGCTGCAATCGTACTCACAAACAATAAGCTATCTAAAACACGCCCTAGCCAACGATGTTGTGGGGCAGGCATCAACTAATGTTCGCCTGCTTTATGACCAAAATAAAGCGCCAAAGAGACCAAGAAAATACCCGCACCCATATATAAGATATTCAGTGGCTGATCAAAGGTCACGTGTAAAACATTCTTAAAAAATGCCACGATTAAAATCATTAAGATCACTTTTCCCAAACGATCTTTTAAATCATCCAAGGATTCAATTTGCAATAATTTTCCAGCCGCAGGATCATTCCGAGCAAAGTCAATTCTATTAATATGCAATTCATAGACACCCAAAGCAAAAATTAACATCACAATCGCCAATAAAAAGTCATCCACTGCTGTAATCACATGACTGACTAAAATAATATGAAAACCTTCAATTTCATGACCAAAGACATAAGCATCAATAAATTGCAGCAAAAGTTCCCACATATCAAACGCTGAGGATAGAAATAATAATGCCATCCCCACCACACATGACCACACAGCTAATAACGTTAAATAACGCGAATTCCAAAGAATTTTCTCCAAAATATTTTTCATTTATGACGCTCCTTTTTTTATCCTTACCCTGTTATCACCGCATAGAGTTCTTCTTCATCCACTAATTTATTATCTATTTTACAATAAACCGATGATTCATCCAAAATAACCACTGCTTCATTCACACCCACCATCTCCAGCAATTTACATTCCAACGCTTTAGCTTGCTCTTCGTTGGTGATTGAAATATGAAAAGAGCGTGAGGCAAGATAGGGCGGTTGTTGCATGCTTGCAGCAATGATTAACCAAAGCACAAATAAACCTGTCACCACCTCAAATACCACCGCATCATTTTGCAAGGCTGGATGATAGACAAAACCACCCAAAACACCGCCCAAAAATGCGCCAAAGAATTGACTGGTATTAAACACACCAATCGCAGTGCCTTTCATGCCTGCGGGTGCATATTTTGCCACGAGTGAAGGCAAGCTTGCTTCCAAGGTGTTAAAGCCTGTGAAAAAGATAAGCAAGGCAAAAGCAATACCCCATAATGAGGCATCTTGGATGGCTAACATCAAACAGGCAATGCCCAACAAAGCAATCGCCAAGATAAAAACTTGTTTCATTTTTCGTTTTACTTCCGCCACAATAATCAAGGGAATCATGAAGACAAACGACAAAAGCATCACAGGTAAATACAATTTCCATTGTTCTTCTAGTGGTAAAATATGTAGCGATTTATCCGCAAGAATCATCGGCAACACCACAAACATTGCGGTCAACGAAGCATGTAAAATCATCACACCTGCATCCAAACGCAATAAATTAACATCTTTTAAAATACGTCCAAAACTATCCACACTGACTTCACTATCACTATGATGTCCCACATGTTTTACATCAGGAACAACCCAATATAACACTAAAATAGATAGCAATGCCAAGACACCCGTTAAGCAAAAAATACCATCCACACCAATCCAAGCATTAAGAATAGGACCCAATGCCATCGAAACAGCAAAGGAAACACCAATGGTCATGCCAATCATCGACATCGCCTTGGTGCGATGTTCATCACGTGTTAAATCTGCGACCAATGCGGTAATGGCTGCGGCTACCGCTCCTGAGCCTTGAATAATTCGACCCAATAAAACACCTTCAATACTTGTCGAAAGTGCAGCAATCACACTGCCGATGGCAAATAAAATCATACCTACGGCAATCACAGGTTTACGACCAAAACGATCCGACATCATGCCAAAAGGAATTTGTAATAAAGCTTGGGTTAAGCCATAAGCACCCAAAGCAATACCGACCAACTCGGGATGTTCCAAAACACCGTCTAAACCATGTGCATAAGTTGAGAATACGGGTAAAATTAAAAATAACCCCAGCATTCTCAGTCCAAAAATAGCCGCCAATGAGGCTGCTCCTTTTTTCTCTGCGCTATTCATTTCTGTTGAATATGTCGCTTTAGCGTTCATTTCCCTTCCCTTCCCCTTTTTATCGTCAATCCTTACCGTTATTTCCGCAGCTCTTATGATGGATACGGCCAATCACCCAAACCTTGCCTTAATACTGCCGCTTCACCGTCACACAAATCCACAATCGTTGTTGGCATCATGCCGCCCCAGCCTGCATCCATCACTACCGCATGCATATGTTTTAACTGCTCAACCATGTCATCAGGATCCATCCACACATCTTGATCAGGAAGTTGCATGGATGTCGCCAACAAGGGTTGTCTCAATTCATCCAATAACATCGAACAAATGGGATGGGATGGGATGCGAATACCAATATCTCGGCGTTTACCAAACACACGTTTAGGTAAGGTACTGCTTGCAGGTAAGATAAAGGTATAAGGTCCAGGCAAACAACGTTTCAATATTCGGTGAGCTTGGTTATCCATATTGACATATTGAGCGGCTTGAGATAAATCAGATACCACCAATGACCATAAATGTTTTTGATCCAGTTTTCGTAATTTCCTCACCGCTGTTTGTGCTTCTAAGGCTTCGGGCAGCATCATAATGGCATAAGTTGTTTCGGTGGGGACAACCGCAAACGCACCTTTCTGTAACATCTCAGCCGCTCGACGAATTTGGCGAATTTGTGGGCGGTCAGGGTGCATGCGTAAATGTTCAAATGTTGTTGCCATGATTTATAACCCGAACAAACCTTTTAAGGCTTGATTGATTTTTTCTTTTTGTTGCGGTGGTAAATTTTCATTCAATAATTTTTGAACAGGCTTGTTATTCAATTTCTTCAATACCCCACCCAGTTTGGGATTCTTTTTCCCTAAGCGTTGTGCTTCTTGCCATACATTATCGGCTGTAATTTCTGGCTTCACTGTCAACTGTGCAAAAGGACCATAAATATGCAAAGGTATCATCAATCCACCTCTATTTGTATTCTGATCGCCTTGTCCTACCAAAGAAGCAATCAATTTAGGGCGCACATGATAATCCATACTCATATCAGGCAAACGTACCGTGCCTTTGCCCGACAATCGAAACAATGGCGATGCCATAAATAAATCGTTATTTTTGATGATGCCATGATGGGCTCGAACACTGCCTTGTAGCTGCGCAAAATCAGTGAATTTTGAAGCATTTTCTTGCCCAAAACTGGTGATATTCCGCAAGCCACCTGCAATATCAAAACCTTTGACACGTCCATTTAACAAGGAAAATTGGGCTGTTCCTTCCAAACCATGTTTGATGCTTTCAGGCAACAAACCGATGGCACTAAAATTCGTATTGAGTTTTAAACTACCATCCAACATATCACTTTCAGCAACTGCTTGAAGCACAGGAAGTAATTGTAATCCTATGATATTTAATGATTCATTCCATTGCACAGGATACGTATTTACATTGACGTTTGCTTTTTCTAATAGTGATCCACCTGCCAGCTCAAATTGCAGTGGATCCAAGGTAAACATACCTTTTTGACCATTCAAAATCATGTGTATATGTGCGATATCCAAACCTTGAACAAACAGGTGTTCCATCTGTAATTGCAATGCCACACGCCATGTTTTTAGAAAACGCAAGTCTGGTTCTAGCTGCTTGTTAGGTTTTACCGCCGTTTCAGATGTCACCACGCTTGCTTGGCTATCAGGATTCGATGCAGCTTGTTCCGCATAGCCATCTTTTGTTGCCGTTCCAGCTGTCGATGCAGGGGAAGATACATCTGATGAAGCGGGCAACCAAGGTTCAAGGTGTAAATTTTTGCCTGCAATACGCAAACGAATATCAGGCGAGTTTGCAAAAGCCACATTACCAGAGGCTTGTATCACTTCATCATTAAGCTTAAATTGCAAATCACGAATTTCGACATGTTCACTGTTACCCGCCAAAGAAGCCCCAATTTTTATCGTTTTCCACGCTTGATGATTGCCTGCATACATGGCTTTCATATCAGGAAATAATTGCGTTAACCATGTTCGTTGCAACACATCACTTTGCAAACGTAGTTGATAATTAAATGCCTTGGTCAGTTGCTTGACCTTACCTTGCATGCTCAACACATGTTTATCATTGATTTTCAGTGATAAATCATGCATATCCAAATGATTCATAGTGGGCATTTCCATTTTCCAATCCAATGCCAAGTTCATCGCAGCCAATAAACTAAATTGCCCTGCCATCAAATGTGCGCCATCGGGACGTTGTTCCAATTGCATATCAAAACGAACTTTAGCTTGTTTAATATCACCTAACATGGCTGGAAACGGGGGTAAAATATCTTCCCATGGCGCAAGTTGTAAGCCAAAACTTTGCACATGCAGTTGCACAGGCAAATGGTAAATATCAAGATTACCAAGGTCACCCAAAGGGCCAACTTGTGCATCCAACTTTATTTCATCTTGATTCAATTTACCTGAAAAGTGAACTTGAATCGGCTTATCCAACTGCACATCATCCAATTGTAAATGAAGCGATGTCATCGATATATGTTGATTTTGTTGTTCATCATTCCAAATCAACGAACCATTGTTCAACACCATCATATCAGCCGTCAAACCTGCCAACATCGGTGAAGCAG
>JAUZQL010000027.1 GCA_030950975.1 Mariprofundaceae bacterium
CTTACAACAACATCTCAACAATCAAGGCAGCATTCTTTTGGTCGCACATGGTTTGGGTCAACAAGAACGCATGTGTGAAGCTTTGCATGACTTGCAAGAAGATATACCTCATATTGATAGTCTTTTGGATATGCCATCTCATGCTATTGCCTCGATGATTGGCAGTTTGGAATCAGGTTTTTTACGAACATCTGACAAACTGTTGCTCTTAACAGGGCGAGAGATGTTAGGGCAACGTCTACCTCGCAAACGAGGACGAGGTTCACGGATATTAAGGGCGGATGTCTTCACATCCTTGGCTGAATTGAAGCAGGGTGATCCAGTGGTACATGAAGATCATGGCATCGGACGTTATCTTGGTTTGGAAAGCATGGGCGAAGCCGATGAGCAAGCTGACTTTATCAAGATTGCGTATGCAGGCGATGCGCAGGTTTTTATTCCCGTTGAAGATTTGGCACGTTTGCATCGTTATACAGGCGATGATTCACCTGTACTGAATAAATTGGGTTCGGAGAAGTGGAAAAAGACACGCGAACGTGTGCAACGTGATTTATTATCGATGGCACATGAATTGATTGAAACGGAAGCGAAACGTAATCAAGCAACCCGACTACCGATTTATTTGGAAGGCAGTTTACTGGAACGCTATGATGAATTTTCAGCACGTTTTCCTTTTGAAGAAACCGATGAACAAGCGGCTGCAATCGATGCAGTTTTGGATGATTTGAGTAAACCACGCCCTATGGATCGGGTGATTTGCGGTGATGTTGGCTTTGGTAAAACAGAAGTCGCAATGCGTGGAGCGTTTACTGTCGCCGCTTCAGGTCGTCAAGTGGCATTGCTTACGCCCACCACCGTGCTTGCCAATCAACATTTCAGTAGTTTTTCGGAACGTTTTTCAGGTTTAGGCTTAAAAGTGGAGCTTATTTCACGCTTACAAGGTAAAAAAGACACAGATCGCATCATTCGTGAGCTGAAAAGCGGCGAAATTCGTGTGATTATAGGCACGCATCGTTTATTGAGTGAGACGTTTAAGTTTGCGGATTTGGGGCTTGTGATTGTTGATGAAGAACAGCGTTTTGGTGTGAAGCATAAACAAAAGCTCAAAGCCATGCATGCGAGTGTGGATTTATTGACGCTTACAGCCACACCTATTCCACGCACCTTGCACCAAACCTTGGCAGGTTTACGCACGGTCTCAATTATCAGTACGCCACCCGCAGAACGTGAAGCCATTCGCACGATGGTGACAAGCTTTGATGCCCATGTTTCCAATGAAGCCATTCGTCGTGAATTGTATCGTGGTGGTCAAATTTATTATTTACATAACCATGTCAAAAGTATTGAACG
>JAUZQL010000270.1 GCA_030950975.1 Mariprofundaceae bacterium
TCGATGCGAGTGGGTCATTTATCGATGGTGTTTGCACAAGAATTAGGCTTGGATGAAGAAACGATTCAAATTATTCGTACGGGTGGGCGTTTGCACGATATTGGTAAAGTAGGTATTGCGGATTCAGTGCTTTTAAAACCAGAGCATTATACAGAACAAGAGTTTGCCAAAATGAAAGCACATCCATCCATTGGTGATAATATTCTAAAAAATATGGATAGCTTGGTGAGAGAGTGTTTGATAGTGCGGCATCATCATGAACGGATGGATGGTCGAGGTTATCCTGATGGTTTAGTTGGAGAAGATATTTCTTTTGAAGCTCGGATTGTGTGTGTGGCTGATGCCATTGATGCGATGACATCGCATCGTGTTTATCGTATGGCGAAACCGTTATCTTTTTCTTTGGAACAGCTTCGAATGAATTCTGGCACACAATTTGATCCACAAGTGGTTGAGGTTGCAGTTTCGGTGATTGAACAAGGTTTAGTGCATACGCAAGCTGATTCAACACCAAGGACTACCTCTCTTTCAAGGTTTTAGATGGAATAGAGAGAGTCATAAAATTTAGACGTCGATAATCATTCCAGCATAAATTTAAATTTTAATATTTCCTAATATTGTCAATTATTCGGTTTCCCTTTTAAGATGAGACAGCCTACAGGCTGGAAAATAAAGTGTAACCTAGTATTTTGATCAAAATATGGGGCTGATGGCATATTTATTAACAATGCTCTAACCTATTGGAATCATTGGTATCCCATCTTAAAATAGAAGCTTCATTAGCACTCAAAAAAGGAAAGTTTATGGCATGTTTGCAGAATGTTATATTGGAATTTCGAGATGGAAAACAGCAAAAAGGAAAGCTTTATCGACCTTTCAACTCGCAACATCAAGAGATAATGATTTCTCATCAGAACAATGTAGAAAGTATTTCCTTATCGCAACTTTGCTCTATTTCTTTTTTAGTAGGTGAACAACTGCCTGTTCATAAAAAACTTTCCAGTGAGCTTGTGGAACATATTGTAACGGTGAGTGGACATGACTGGGTGGTGAGAGTGCTTAGTCATCAAATTGAAACGTATGGTTTTATGGCTACACCCAATGAAGAAAATACCTTTATTCAACGCATCTTTTTTGTACATAACGGTATTCAATCCCGCGAACTTGCCGAATCATTGGGTGAAATTCTTCGTAAAGAAGATATTGTTAGTGGTGATAACATCGATCAAGCTTTGCGTCAGCAGCAAAAACTACGCACCCAGCGTGTGGGTGAGATCCTTTCTGAATCTGGAAAAATCAATGAACAAGACATTACACACGCCCTGCAAACAACATCTTCTATCCATCAGGGGCAACGATTAAGAATTGGCGATGCGCTTGTAGCATCCAAAGTGATTACACAAGCGCAACTGACCGAAGCCCTTCACATACAACATCAACAAAAAGATAAACGTATTGGTGATATTCTCATCGAGAATCGAATGATTACCGAAGATCAACTGCTCATGGGATTGGCGATCAAATTCAGAATGAATTTTATTGATTTAACACAAATCACGCCTACCCCTGAAGCACTGGATTTGATTCCAGCATCCATGGCTCTTAAATATCAAGCGTTGCCAATTTTATGTGAAAATAAAGTGTTAACCGTGGCTATTTATGATCCAAGCAAACTGGATATTGGTAATATATTCAGCTTTCACACCAATTTGAGAGTCACCCTTGTTTTTGCACTCAAAACACAAGTGACTGAACTTTTATATCAAAATTATGAGGGAAAATCGAGTGAAGATATTAATTCATTGTTGGATCATATTGAATTAAATCATGTTCCTCAACACGCTGAAGAGGATGAAGAGGATGTTTTAAATCAAGCTGAATTGCCACCTATTATACGTTTAATCAATCGTGTATTGCTTGAGGGTGTTCAAGTGGGAGCCAGTGATATCCATCTCTTCCCTGTCATAGATGGCGCACGTGTTGATTTTAGAGTCAATGGTCTTTTGCAACAATATATGAAAACATCCAGAGAAACGCTTTCACTAATGATTTCACGCATAAAAATTGTCTCTCTCATGGATATTTCTAAACACATGATGCCCCAAGATGGGCGCATTCAAATGAATCTTAGCAATCGAAATGTTGAGTTTCGTGTCTCTTGCATGCCAGATATTCTTGGCGAATCTATTGTCCTGCGTATTCTTGATAAAGCAAATAAACCCAAAACACTGGATGCCTTGGGGCTTAGCACCCACGATATTGAAATCATTACACGCATCATCCACAGTTCGAATGGCTTTTTTTTGGTGACAGGACCAACAGGAAGCGGAAAATCTACATCCTTATTGGCTGCCATGAGCAGCTTAACCAATTTACCCAAACGCTTAATCTCCATTGAAGATCCCGTTGAAGCGCAAGTGGACGGTATTAATCAAGTTCAGATCAATGCAAAAATTGGTTTCACCTTTGGATTGGCCTTGCGCAATCTTTTGCGCCATGATCCTGATATTATGATGGTAGGTGAAATACGCGATAAAGAAACCGCTGAAATTGCGATTGAGGCCGCGATGACAGGTCATATGATGCTTTCATCCTTACACACCAACACAGCCGCAGGTGCTTTCTCACGCTTAAACAATCTTGGTGTTGAACCCTTTCTTGTTGCAGCCACCGTCAAAGGCGTGATGGCTCAGCAACTTATTCCACGTCTTTGCTCAGAATGTCGTTACGAAATCACCCCTGACAAGCAACTGATTGCTTACTTAAAAGATCACGGTTTGTCATATGATGGCCCTGATTATGATGTGCATGGTTGCAGCGCCTGCCATGAAAGTGGGGTGGGTGGTCGTATACTTGTTTATGAACTTTTGCAGGTGAATAAAAAGCTTGCAAATTTGGTTTCAAAAAATGCTTCGGAAACAGAAATTACTGCTGCTGCACGTGAATTGGGTATGATTTCTATGGCAGAGATGGCGCTAAGCAAAGTCAAAAGCGGACATATTGCTCTTGCATCGGTTCTTCCTCTTTTGGCAGTTGATGAATAACGGATGTTACGCACTTTGATGCAAAAGAAACGTCATCCCCGAAATCTTCTATCGGGGATCTATGATTTTTCATTTCTAGATTCTCGATTAAAAGACCACGGAAATGATGGTATGCATTATATCAGTGAATAACAGCAAAGTTTAATAGCTTGGAAAAAGGGAATCATGATTGCCTTATGCCAGTTTTTTCTTCAAAGCTAATAAAAATTCAACATTACCCTTAGGACCATGAATGGGTGATTCAGTCACCCCAATCACCTCAACAGCGTCCAAATGTGCTTTTACAAAGCTTACAATTTTATCCACTGCCCATTGGCGAATCGCATCATCATGAACCACACCTTTTATCAAATGTTTCGGCTCGACTTCAAATTGGGGTTTAATCAATGCCACACACCAACCGCCGACTTTCAAAAAGGGCCATGACGGTGGCAATACTTTTTCCAAGGAAATAAAGGA
>JAUZQL010000271.1 GCA_030950975.1 Mariprofundaceae bacterium
AACATTGGGAATAGAGAAGTTGACTACTTGAATGTCAGTGGTGACTAAAGGCGGATGCCAAGCCCACCAAGCTAGTATCGAAGCCATTGCGACCACAAGCATGCCCCATAGTTTACCCATGTTTTAAAGCAAGAAGATGTAAGCCTTTGAGTGTTAAATAGGGTTCTAATGCCGATATGCCAGAAATATCTTGATGAATACGATTGATTAAACCGCCTGTGGATACAACGGGTGCATCACGGTATTCATCCAAGTCATGCAAACGGCGAATGATGCCCGATAAACCATCCACCGTAGCCCAATAGCTTCCAGCTTGCATGCTACTAATCGTATCACGTCCAATCAGAATATCGGTCGCCTTCACGGATACTTCAGGAAGCATGGCGGCTCGTTGACACAATGCTTCCAGTGCAATATCGATACCGGGAATAATCAAACCACCTGCATAATGTCCAGCGCTTGTAATCAAATCAAAGGTCGTGGCTGTACCGCAATCCAATACAATCGCAGGGCTTCCATAATATTGACGTGCTGCAACGGCATTGGCAATGCGATCGGCTCCGACTTCACGTGGGTTTTTATAATCCACATGCATGCCTGTTTTTACATCAGCATCACCAATAAAAGCGACATCGCAATCACATAAATGAAGACATGCTTCACGCAAAGCACCATCTAAATGAGGTACGACACTTGCCACCATTATTCCCACAATATCTTGCGGATGACATTGAAATTGCGTCAACATGCCACCCAATTGCCAAATAAGTTCATCACTGGTGGCGTGAACATGGCTTGATAAACGCCAATGTGAAATCAACTCATCTTCATGGAAAAGTCCGAAAACCATTTGCGTATTGCCAATATCGATACATAAATATTTACCTGTCATACTTGGCAACCCTGCATAAAAATTGCTGATTGTGTAGCAGATGAAACAAGCAATGTTTTCTCGTTTGATAGCTCAAGACGCATGACGAATACGTGGATCAGCCCAAGCATACGATAAGTCCGCTAAAAAATTGCCCAATAAGGTCAACACAGCGCCCATCACAGTAATACCCATGACGACTGTATAATCGCGTGCTAAAATGGCTTCATAAAACAACCGCCCCATACCGGGTAATGAAAATAAATATTCCACAATGACTGATCCACCAATTAAACCAGGAATCGATAAACCCAAGAGTGTAATCACAGGAAGAATTGCATTTTTTAATGCCAATCGGTAACGAATCGAGCCTTCAGGCACGCCCATTGCTCTTGCAGTCGTGATATAATCAGCACGAATGACCTCCAACATGCCTGTACGCATAAACCGACTCATGCCTGCCAAACCACCAATGGCAGAAATAAAGACAGGTAAGATTAAATGTTTAAAGAAGTCAGCTTGTTGCTGCCAAAAACTCATCTGTTGCCAGCCATAATTATGGATACCTGAAATTGGTAGCCAATTCAAATTGACCCCTAAACTCATCATCAATAATAAGCCCAACCAAAAGGATGGTATGGCAAAGGCAAGGAATACAAACACAGTTAAAGCACGATCCAACCAAGAATCTTGGCGCACAGCACTTAAAACCCCAATCGGAATGGCCACCAAAAGAATCACCGCCATCGCCAAGATGTTAATCCATAAGGTGACGGGTAAACGCTCCATCACTTTATCCAACACAGGGCGATGATCATCTGAAAAAGATTCACCAAAATCCAACATCGCCAAACGTTTCAACCAATGCCAATACTGTTCATAAAGTGGTTGATCCAAACCATAATAAGAACGCAGGTGTTCAATATCTTGAGAAGAAACTTTGGGATTAAAGGCTTGCCCTGTCACAGCAGGTTCACCCGGTGCAAGATGCATCATGGCAAAAGAAATCATGGTGATACCCAATAGTAAGGGAATCATGCCGAGTAAACGTTTGAGTGCGTATTTTTTCATAGAAACGAAAACTTATTCAATCGCTTCATCACCTGCAATCGCCAAGACTATTTTTCCTTGCGTATGCCCAAGCTCAATCAAATCATGGGCTTGTGCGACTTCTTCTAAAGGCAATATTTTAGATACATGAAGCTTTAATTGTCCTTCATCCATGAATTGTCCGCATTGTTCTAAAATAGACGCTTGCCGCTGCGCATGTTCGTTCAAATCAAAAATCATGGGGGTCAACATCAGTTCTTGAGACAGTGAGATATTTTTCAAACGCAACGCTTTATAATCCACATCATCAGGAAATTGTAAGAGGCTGACATAGTGTGCGTAGTGTTTCATGGCAGGGACTAAATCATTGATATTGTTGCTGTTGACCGTATCAAATAGGACATCCACACCTTGTTCATGCGTCCAAGATAACAAAGCTTGTGCAATGTCTTCATTGGCATAATCAATCACATAATCCGCACCCAATTCACGCACAAACTTCGACTTGGCTTCACTACTCGCCGTTGTTGCGACCTTACATCCTGCAATCTTTGCCAATTGAATGGCAACATGACCCACGCCACCTGTGCCACCCTGAATAAATACAGTTTGTCCTGAACGCAAGTAGGCTCGGTCAAATAAGGCTTCCCATGCTGTAATTAGCACCAAAGGCGCAGCCGCAGCTTGTAAATAGCCCAAGGATTCAGGTTTTGATGCCAAAAAGTATTCAGGCACAAGTGCATATTCGGCATAATTGCCTAAACTGGTATCGGCGAAGCGTTGCCCTAAACCGCCATAACAATAATACACAGGATCGCCAGCCTGAAATTGCGTCACATCCTTGCCCACGCTTTCCACCACACCCGCAGCATCACAACCCAAAATAGCAGGATATGGTTCAGGAAAATATAAACCATTGGCTCGCAGTTTCGTATCAATCGGATTGACACCAGCGGCAAAGACTTGCACCAAGACTTGATTGGGTTCTGTGATGTGTGGCTTTTCCACATCACGCATGTTGAGTGCATCGCTTGCGCCAGTTGTTTCAATAATCATTGCTTTCATACTTCATTACTCCGTTTGACATCCTCCCCGACCTAAAGGACGAGGATTCCTTGTGCTGTTAAGCAGCAAGAGGTTCTTGCTTCATCGTAGTTGCTACTGCATCCACTCCACAAGCTAACACGGCATGTCCTGCCGCTAGTATGTTCATTGCTGCATTGAAATCTGCATTGGCTTGATAGCCACATTCAACGCACTTGAACTTGGATTGAGAAACACGATTGGCTTTATGGGTGTATTGGCACTGACTGCATCGTTGCGATGTATATGCCGCAGG
>JAUZQL010000272.1 GCA_030950975.1 Mariprofundaceae bacterium
GGAACCTTCTTGTGCCAAGTAAAAAATATGGGTTTGTAAACTGGTGACAGGATTCCATATGGAATCGGGCCATGTTACGCCTGAAAATACGGTGGCAGTGAATAAAATAGGCGCTGTTTCAGAGAGTGCACGAGCCATTGATAATAACAGACCTGTTAATATGCCTGACCATGCGGAAGGCAACCATACACGTCGAATCACTTGCATGGAGGATAAGCCCAAAGACTTGGCAGCTTCTGTTTGTTCTAAAGGAATACGTTCCAAGGCATGAATGATATTGCTGCTTAATAACGGTAAAATAATCACCGCTAAAATCACCCCACCTGCTGCCAATGAAATACCCCAATGCAATAAGTGAACCAATACCACCAAACCGCACAAGCCATAGACAATGGGAGGAATCCCTTGAAATAATTGTAACATCATCATCAAGCCATGTTGCTGATATTTGTTTGCATAAAGGGCATGAAACAATGCCAATGCCATCGCAATAGGCATCGCCAAGGCACATGCAATGCCCATCAAAAGCAATGAGCCGCTGATTTGTGGTAATAAACTTTGTCCTGCTTGTATCATACTTGAAGCATGTTTAGCACCTGTCAGTAAGGATAAGTCCAAACTTCCCCATGCCTGCCATAAAATATAAATAAGACATGCCAGTGGAAACATAAAGGCTGGGATTGCCAATAAAATCAATAGCAATTTCATGATGTGGCTTGCTTTTGATAAGCGAATAAACTCAAAGCCATAGCGATGATTGCTAGGATGAGACCACAGCCCATCAGCGCAGAAAAATGCAGTGAACCAAAGGCAGCTTCACCCATTTCTCTACCTATCCGAGAGGTGAGTGTTTGGGCAGGTTCTAAAATATTGTAAAAAGGTTGGGGTAAACGATCCATCGAACCGACCACCAACATGACGGCCATCGTTTCTCCCAAAGCACGCCCCAATGCCAGTAACATGCCAGAGCGAATGCCAGACCATGCTTGTGGTAATAAGACACGGTATAAACATTGATTTTCATTCAAACCAAGATTCATGGCGGATTCACGTTGTTCAGCACTGACCGCTTGCAAAGCATCTTGGGACATCACCATGATGGTCGGTAAAATCATCAACGATAAAATAATGCCAGATGCCAACAAGTTATGCCCTGTTAATAAATCCAAACTGTGTTGTAAAAAAGGCAATAAAACCCATAAACCAATCAATCCATAAACCACGGAAGGTATGCCAGCCAACACTTCCATGCCGATACGTGCCATATTTCTCCAAGCAGGTGAAAGTATTTCGCTGCTTACAATGGCGGCAGAGACACCGCAAGGTACAGCAATCAACATGGCAATGATTAATGCCCAAATCGTCCCTACAATCGCAGGTAAAAAACCATACAAGGACTCATAAGGATACCATTCTTTGCCCCATAAGCTGGTGATACCAAAGGCTTGCCAAAAAGGTAGTGAGCTTTGAATGAGAAAGCCTAACAGTATGAATATACTTAACGCTGCAATGAAACAGCCTAAACCAATGAATAATTTTAAGGGATGCAAAGAATGGTGCCATGCCATCTTAACGAACGGGTAAATAGCCTACTTTTTTCACAATAGCTTGCCCATCATGAGAAAGTAAGAAGTGCACAAAATCACGGGTGTTTTTTGAAGCATTTTTTGGCAATAAGACGTGTAAACTGCGTGCAATCGGATAACTGCCATCACGCACATGTTCAATGGTTGGGGCAATGGCTTTGCCATCGACAATCACATCCACACCCCGCACTTGATCATTCAACCAAGCATTGGAAAGCATGCCAATGGCATGGTTACTGCGTGAAACAATGGATTGTTCTTCATTGTTAGAGCCTGAAATAATGGAAGCACCAGCGGCGCGAGCATGTGCGCTACCCAACACAGCTTTGGCAAACACATGACGTGTGCCGCGCGAAGCTTCTTTATCAATCACCAAAATACGACTATCTGCACCACCAAGTTCTTTCCAGTTACGAATCTTACCTCGGTAAATATCTGCAATGTGTGCCAGTGATAAAGCGTGGATACCACTTAAATAGACTGCTTTTGAGACCACAACTGCCACAGCATCGGAAGCAATGACAATATTTTCAATTTTACCCTTCAATTTGACGTTTTCTTCGGGGGATATGTCTCGGGATGCCATACCCAATTGGGCTGTGCCTTGAATCATCGCAGCTACCCCCACACCAGAACCGCCACCCGAGACTAAAATATTCACATCAGGGTGAGCGGCATGAAAGACAGTTGCTGCTTGAGAGATGACGGGCAATACCGTGGTTGAACCGACTGCCGAAATGTTTTCTGCTGCTTGAAGCGGTAATGCAAACAATAATGAGGCTGCAAATAAGACGTGTTTCATGATTTCTCCGAAGGTTTCATCGTTATAGTCATTCAAGTTTAAACGTATCGTCATGCCCGAAATCTTTTATCGGGTATCTCTTGAAGGGCTTTTGGATGTTGTTTAGCGATTAGGTCGGAAAAACCACAGGATGATTACAGATTGTTGTTCGCCTATTTGCGTCCTTGAAGATATTGGCTGGTATAAGCTTGAGCATCATTCATTTGGCGAATGGCTTGTGCCAGACTACGAATGGTGTTGAGCATAATATCGTTGCTAAGACTTTGACGATATTCCATCATATATGTCATCGATTTTTGTGAAAATAAATACAGCGTACAGGCTTCAAGAGCTTTGACACTCACGCTGGTTTTTTCATCATCAAACAAAGACATATCACCAAATTGTGAGCCTTCTTCAAGTTTTGCAATGCGGACATGTTGGCCGTTTTTTTGATGTTCTAAAGCTACTTTTCCATTCTCTAAAATAAAAAGACCTTCAGGTTCTTGGTTTTCTTCAAGAATCATATCGCCTTTGTTATAACTTTTTCTTTCAACTAAACCTTTTAAAATACGTTTATCATCGGAAGATAAAGTTCTATGAAAAAGATGTTCTTCTAACCATGCCATGTTGATATCCATCATGAGAGCTCCTTTTATTTAGTGGGCGCACGATGCTATGTTAAATATACAAATATGTGATAGTTATCACGCTGCATTCACATCACGGATATGACCTGATGTTTGATTCGGTATGGCTAAAGCCGCACTTCAAGAGACATACATCTTGCCTATTATGATGTTAATAAATGATGATTGATTGAGCTGACAGGATCTTCATGAATAATGATTTCAGCATGCGGATAGACTTCCAAAAGTGCGGCTTCCACCTCATCGGAAATAGCATGTGCTTCAATTAAAGGTAAATCATCGTTCAATTCTAAATGCAGTTGAATAAATAAAGTTGTGCCTGATTTACGGGTACGCAAATCATGGACACCTAAGGCTTTAGGATGTTTGATAATAATGAGACGAATGTTTTCACGCTCATCATCGGAAAGTTCCTGATCCATTAAATCTTTCAAGGCTAATTGAATGATTTCCCACGCACCGTATAAAATAAACACGCCAATACCTAAGGCAAATAAAGCATCAAAACCAGACCAACCATAATATGCCAATAGCAACGCTAAGAGAACGCTGATATTCATATATAAATCAGTTTTATAATGCATGGCATCAGCTTGAATGGCGACGGAAGATGTTTTACGAATCACCATGTGTTGAAAACTTAATAAAGCCAAGGTTGAAAGGATTGAAAAGACCATCACCGCTAAACCAATTGTCACATTTTGCAAAGGTTCGGGATGAAAAAAGCGAGAAAAGGCTTCAAGGATTAGAAATAATGCGGATCCTGTAATAAACATAGACTGCGCTAAGGCTGCCAAGGATTCTGCTTTGCCATGACCAAAACGATGATCGGAATCAGCAGGTTCTAAAGCATGACGAACTGCAAATAAAGTAATCAACGATGCCACAGCATCCAGACATGAATCCAACAAGGTTGCCAAAAGACTGACCGAGTCAATCCAAAGCCATGCCATCAATTTACTGATAATTAATAGCCCCGCCACACTTGCTGAGGCGTAGCTAGCTCGCTTCATCCATGTTGCGATTTCTTCAGAAGAAAGTGTTTGTTCTACTTGAGTTTCACTCAACAACAAACCCTGTGAGTCCACGACTCATGCCGACAGGACCTGTGCGCGTGCTTTCAATCACACCAAAAGGTGCGATTTTATTTAAGAAATCTTGCAAGGTGTCAATATGTCCTGTGACTTCAACAATCATGTATTGCCCCGAATCTTCATCAATCATTTTGCCATCAAATTCATGCAATACATCGACAACACCTGCGTCGGATTGAACTTTCACCAACAACATCTCACGTTCTAAATGGACTTGATGTGAAATATCTTCCGTTTTAATCACAGGAATCAGTTTGTTCAGTTGCTTTTTGATTTGCTCAATGATGCGTTCATCACCGCGTGT
>JAUZQL010000273.1 GCA_030950975.1 Mariprofundaceae bacterium
GATCATGCCCAAACTTGCACATAAAATGGCAATCATATCACCCCATTGTTGATACAAAGTTTTCACTTTAACCAGTTGATAGTCTCCTATCAATGTCATCGTTTGCCACCAATCAGTGCTTTTGGTGACATGGCCATCGGGGGCAATAATCGCTGTGATACCTGTATTGGCAGCGCGTAACACATAACGACCTTCTTCCACCGCACGTACACGAGAAGCTTGGAAATGTTGCCAAGCGGCTGGACTTTTTCCATACCAAGCATCGTTAGTCACTACAATCAACACTTCTGCGCCCTGTTGAACACGCTCTCTGGCTTCTTCAGGAAACAGCGATTCATAACAAATCAAACTGCCATAATAAGTGTGAGCATCATGCAGTACACCGACATCCCTTGCAGGTGAAAAATCACCAATATCCACGCCAATTTTACGCATCCAAGGCAACCAACTGGGAACATATTCGCCAAAAGGCACCAAATGATGTTTGCCCACAAAAGCTTCGGGCATGTCATTGCCTTCAAATAAATACAAACCGTTTTGGGAAATGTCTTGTTTCGGAAAATATTTAAGCCCACCAAACAAGACAGGCGTTTGCCATGGTTGCATCTGTTGCGTGAGCCATGCATGCCATGATGGTAAACGACTTAAATAAAAGGGTACTGCCGCCTCGGGCCATACAATCAAATCCACCTGCGCTGCTGCATCGGCAGAAAGTTGGGTCAAGGTGTTGAGGGTGTTGGCAAGCACATCGCTATTCCAGCGTTCATCCTGCGGAATATTCGGTTGAATCAAGGCTACTTTTTTAATGTCGCTTGTGGGCATGTTTATGGAAGGAGTCAGTGCAATCACGGCGAATAGCGAAACAAGACTGATACAAGCGTAACGGCGTTGATGCTTTTGCCACAAAAAAGCCAAACTAACCGCCAACCAAACAGGCAATAAGGCACCGCCATAGACACCCCATACCGATAACCATCCCACCGCAGGTGTATCTAGTAAAAGATTACCAAGTGCTGTCCAAGGCAGACCCGTGAACAGATGCCCACGCAAGTATTCCATGATGATGATGGTCGATGGCAATAAGATGAGTAAGGCGTACGGAAGCTGACTCCAAGCTGCCAATTTTCGACATATCCAGATCCATAATGCAGGAAAACAGGCTAAAATAAGACCCATAAGCACAACAACGAGACTTGCAAGCCACCAAGATAATCCGCCATATTGATGCACCGTAGGCGCAAGCCACCAAGCGCCAACACCAAACCAACCCATGCCAAAGGCATAGGCTGTTCGTACAGGATGAGTTTGTTGAATCAGTAAACACAAGCCGACCAGCGAGATGATTCCTAAACCAAGCCAATGGTAGGGCGCAAACGCGAAGGGCATCGCAACACCGCATAAAAAACCTGCGAACACACGCATCAGCCATGAAGAAAACATCACCGTTTGGCTTTGATAAGTACACGCACAATACGGCGTGGATCAGC
Source organism: Mariprofundaceae bacterium (assembly GCA_030950975.1). Taxonomy (GTDB): domain Bacteria; phylum Pseudomonadota; class Zetaproteobacteria; order Mariprofundales; family Mariprofundaceae. The sequence continues at coordinate 1,488 of JAUZQL010000273.1, forward strand.
CTCTTGAATATGAATATCCAACCCTGCGACACATAACTGTTCGCCTTGATTCGGAATACGTCCCAATTCAATTGTATTGGGTGATGGAGAAGGCAACATCAGTGATTAGGTTTGATAAGTACACGCACAATACGGCGTGGATCAGCCTCTTGAATGTGAATATCCAAACC
>JAUZQL010000274.1 GCA_030950975.1 Mariprofundaceae bacterium
GAAGATAAAACAGGTTTAGTCATCACCATGAAAGATGAACCCGGTGCTTTATTTAATCTTATGAAGCCTTTTGCTGCACGTCATTTGGATTTGACCCGCATTGAATCCCGTCCATCCAAGAAAAAATTATGGGAATATGTATTTTTCATAGATATTTTAGGCCATCGTGATGATAAAGGTGTCAGCGAAGCGATTGACGATGTAAAAAACATGGGTGCAACAGTGAAAATTTTAGGTTCATACCCCATTTCGAGGAAGTTATAATCATGGACTGGATGACTCAAGCCGTACCCCAAGCACAAGGTTTATATCCTTATGTTCCAGGGAAACCCATCGAACAATTATTGCGTGAAAAAGGTCTTGATGAGGCAAGCAAATTAGCCTCCAATGAAAATGCCTATGGCCCTAGCCCGAAAGCGATGCTTGCTATGCATGCCGCCATTGATGAATGCCACCGTTATCCTGATGGAGATTCGCATACGCTGAAGACGGCACTGGCTAAAAAACATGCGGTTCATACGAATCAAATTCTTTTGGGCAATGGTTCTAACGAAGTATTGGAATTGGTGATTCGCTGCTTTGCAGGTGTCGGTGATGAAGTGATTTACAGTCAGCATGGTTTTATTGTGTATGCCTTGGCAGCGCAAGCGGCAGGGGCAACCCGTGTACCTGTACAAGATACTTCTGAACTCGAACATGATTTGGATGCCATGTTGTCAGCTATCACTAAGCGCACGAAAATCATTTGTATCGCCAACCCCAATAACCCTACAGGCACATTGTTATCCAATGATGCCCTACAAACGTTTTTCGATGCCCTACCACAGCATATTATCGTTATTTTAGATGAAGCGTATGATGAATTTGTTAGCGATATTAAAACAGATAGTTTAACCACGCTTCAATATGATGGACTGCTTGTCAGCCGTACTTTTTCCAAGGCGTATGGTTTAGCAGGTTGTCGTATCGGTTATGCTGTTGGCAATGCGGATCTTCTTGAAGCCGTCAATCGCTTTCGTGAACCGTTTAATGTGAATAGTTTAGCTCAAGTTGCCGCTTTAGCCGCTTTGGATGATGTGGATTGGGTTATGGATAAAGTGACGCGTATCAAACAAGCACGCACTTTCTTGGAACAACAACTTGCCAAGCGTGGCTTACTTTCTATTAAAAGTTTTGCTAATTTTATTTTATTGCATCATCCAGAAGCTTTAGCATTACACCAAGAACTTGAAAATATTGGCATCATTACACGCCCTTTAGCAGGTTATGGTTTACCTGATTATTTGCGTGTTTCTGTAGGCAATGATGAAGAAAACACTGCCTTTTTAGACGCTTTGGATAACGTCTTATCCAAGTTAAAAACTTAAGTATGAGTCTAGCTATTCAACATTTGGTGGTCATTGGGACTGGTTTGATTGGTGGCTCATTGGCATTGGCACTGAAGCAAGCAGGTGTGGTTAAACGTGTTACAGGCGTTGGACGAAACGCCCAAAACCTTCAAGATGCCTTGCGTTTGGGTGTGATTGATGATGCGAGTCATCATATTCAAGAGGCTGTGAGTCATGCGGATATGGTGTGCGTGGCAGTACCAGTTGCAGCATCTGCCCAAGTGTTTCGTGAACTTACGCTTGCCTTACCTCAGCATGCCTTGATTACGGATGCAGGAAGCACCAAACAATCGGTCATTCAAGATGCACACGATAGTGGTTTGGATATGTCTCGCTTTGTGCCAGCTCATCCGATTGCAGGTACAGAATATTCAGGAGCAGCGGCAGCTTTTCCAGAACTTTTTCAACATCATCGTTGTATTTTAACACCCACAGAACAAACCTCTGAAGATGCCTTGCTCAAGGTTCAAAGGATGTGGGAAGTAGCAGGTGCAAGCATTGAAATTATGCATGCCAAGAAACATGATGACATCATGGCTTCCATCAGTCATTTACCGCATTTAACTGCATTTGCGATGATGAATGCCTTACAAAACCACGATGATTTCCGTTTTGCTGCAGGTGGTTTTCGAGATGTTACACGTATTGCCTCATCATCGCCTGACATGTGGCGAGATATTAGCCTATGCAATGCCGCTGCCATTAGCGATAAAATTGATGCACTACAAACAGAACTTGCAAGTCTTCGTGAGGCTTTACAAACCCAAAACGGTGACGTTTTATTACAAAAATTTACGGCTGCTAAATTAGCACGCGATGCGTGGTTGGCAGCAGGTGGAGACACGATATGAATGTAGGTGGAACACTGATTGCTGGTCCAGCAAACTCTGGATTAAGCGGCATATTAACCATTCCCGGTGATAAATCGATGTCGCACCGTGCTATCATGCTGGCTGCTATTGCAGAAGGCATAACAGAAATACATGGTTTTTTACCCGGTGATGATTGCCTTGCAACGGCACAGATGTTTGTGGCGATGGGTGTTCGTATTGATTGGCTGAATGATGAAAAAACATCGCTTAAAGTCTATGGCGTTGGTTTGCACGGTTTAAAAAAACCAACAGACATGCTTGATGCGGGAAACTCTGGCACATGTGTTCGATTGATGCTGGGTATTCTCGCCGCTCAAGCCTTTGATTGTGTTATTTCTGGTGATAGTTCCTTGCAAAAACGCCCTATGAAACGTGTGATTGAGCCGTTGCGGAAGATGGGCGCAAACATCACTGGCGAACACGATTTACTTCCTTTAACCATTCATGGATCAACATTACATGGCATTCATCATACATCCAACATCGCCAGTGCGCAGGTGAAATCATGTATATTGTTTGCAGGTCTTTATGCTCAAGGCGAAACAACCGTCACTGAACCTCGTCCATCACGTGATCATACTGAACGTATGTTGCCACTGTTTGGGCAAAGTATTGATGTTGATGAGCAGGCTGTGATTCATTTGCAATCCATTGGCAAACTGACCGCACCCACAGAGCCTATTTATATTCCTGCTGACCCATCATCCGCTTGTTTTTTTGCTGTAGCTGCATCTTTAATAGCTGATTCAAAGATTACCCTGAAGAGCATTGGCATGAATCCTTTGCGCAATGGTTGGCAACGTATTTTATCCGATATGGGTGCTGATTTAAGCTTGCAACACAGTAGCACGGTGGGCAAAGAAGATGTCGCAGATATTCAGATTTCACATCAGCGTTTGCATGGTATTGATGTCAATCCTGCGGATGTTCCCGATGCGATTGATGAATTTCCCGCTATATTTGCAGCGGCTAGTCTTGCAGAGGGTACATTCAAACTAAGCGAAGCCGCAGAATTGCGTGTCAAGGAATCCGATCGGATTGCTGTGATGTCAACCGCTTTACGGCTTGCAGGTGCAGACATCGAAGAATTTCCCGATGGTGCGCATGTGCTTGGTGGAACATTGAAAGGTGGTGTGAGCATTGATGCTCATGGTGACCATCGTATTGCCATGGCGATGGCTGTGGCAGCTCAATGTGCTGAATCTGATATTTGCATCAAAAATGCGGCAGCCATTGCCACTTCTTTTCCTGACTTTGTTCCTTTGGCTCAACTATTAGGCATGAATGTTCATTGGGATGAGCTTGAACGATGAGTCATTTATATTGGCAACCTATTGAAGGTCTACAAATTGCCATTGATGGTCCTTCAGGATCAGGCAAAGGAACCGTTGCATTAGAATTGGGCAAAGAGCTGGGTTTGCCTGTATTGGATACAGGGCTTCTTTATCGCTTTACAGCTTGGCAAGCCCAACAGGCTGAGATTGATATTCACAATGAAACGGCTGTATTACAACATCTTAAAGCAAGCCTTAAAAACATGCAGTGGTCTATCGATGGAATATTTTTTTTAGGTAAAGATTGCACTTCACAGTTACGTAGTGAGGATGTCGGCGGCTTGGCATCGCTTGTTGCTGCTTCAAACAACATTCGCAAGACACTTTTGAATGTTCAACGCGATTTGGCACAATCAGGTTGCGTGATGGATGGGCGAGATATTGGCAGTGTTGTGCTTCCTCATGCACAAGGAAAATTCTTTTTAACCGCCAGTGTTCGTGAACGCGCACGGCGACGCTGGTCTCAATTACGCGTGAATGATCCTGAATTATCGATTGAACACATTGCTCAAGATTTGACGGCACGTGATCAACGAGATGCCAAACGTGAATGTGCACCATTAAGTCATGTTGAAGGTGCGATAAAAATTGATTCAACCATCATGCGTGCGGATGAAGTGGTGGATCGAATGCTCTCCGTGTTGGAGCGTAAAGAACTGATCAAAGCTCTTTAAAAACAACGCAATAGTTTTTTTATTTTTTATTATGAATCACAGGTGGATGAAACAATGGTGAATGAGCAAGCAACAGTCCCAGCGGAAGAAAACTTTAAGGCGATGTTTGAGGCATCTCTCAAACAAGAAAAACCCCTAAGAAAAGGGGCAAGTGTTTGTGGTATGGTCGTTGAAGTACGTGAAGATCAAGTCATCATGGATGTCGGTGGCAAAAATGAAGGCGCTATTGCCATCACTGAATTTACAACATTAGGGCTTGATACACCCAAAGCTGGCGATGAACTTGATGTGATTGTTTTATCGACAGATGGTTTTATTCGACTTTCTGTATTGGAAGTGAAACGTCGTGAACAATGGTTGAAAGTGGATGCTGCAATCGCTTCTGGTGACACTATTGAAGCCACTGTTATCGCTGAAGTCAAAGGTGGCTATCGTGTTGATTTAGCTGGCTTACAAGGTTTCATGCCTCGTTCAGAAGTGGATATTCATGCAGGCATGAAGTCAGACCAATTGATCGGCAACAGCTATCAAGTAGCTATTTTAGAAGCGACTCACCGCCCTCAAAATATTGTTGTATCACGCAAGAAACCGATTGCTGCTCTCGCTGATTTAGAACGTGCAAAATTCTTTGAAACCATCACTTTGGGTGATCGTGTAACAGGTACTGTAAAACGCCTGACTGATTTTGGTGCGTTTGTTGATTTGGATGGTGTGGATGCACTTTTGCATATTTCCGATATGACATGGCGGCGTATTTCTCATGCCTCTGAAGTATTAACATTGGGGCAAACCATTACCGCTGAAATCATTAAACTTAACGCTGAAAGTGGTAAAATATCCATTTCAACCAAGTCTTTACAAGAAGATCCTTGGAACCATGTTGCAGGCACCTATGAAGCAGGTATGCGTTTAACGGGTACTGTGCGTAAACTTTTAGATTTTGGCGCTGTAGTTGAATTAGAAGCAGGTGTTGAAGGCATGATTCACCGTTCTGAAATGAGCTGGACGCGCAGTGACATCAAACCGACTGAAATGTTAGTTGAAGGTGATGTCGTTGATGTTGCTGTATTAGAAGTGGATGAAAAACAACGTCGTATTCGTTTAAGTTTAAAAGAAGTGGCTGAAAATCCTTGGCAAGCTTGGATGACAGAACATCCTGAAGGCTCACGTATTACAGGCAAAATTCGTAATATCACAGACTTTGGTTTCTTTGTGGCATTGAATAGTGAATTGGATGGCTTAGTCCATATTGGCAATTTATCTTGGACAGAATTAGGGCAAGATGCCATTCAAAACTACCAAAAAGGGCAAGAAGTTGAATGTGTTGTGTTGGGTGTTGATGTTGAAAAACAACGTATTGCACTGGGTATTAAGCAATTAGAAGATGATCCTTTTGAAGTATTTATGGCTGGCGTTAAACGTGGCGCATCTGTAAAAGGAACCGTCATTGAAGTGGCATCAGGCGCAGCTTGGGTGCAATTGGGTGAACATGTTCGCGCACGTTTAGCCTTGCGTGAAGTGCCTCGTGATCAAAGTCTTAATGCTGGCGATGAGATTGAAGCCAAAGTAATTGATGTTAATCGTCGCCGTAAGCAAGTTGATTTGTCCATTCGTCAATTTTTAAATGACGAAGAACGCGAAGCTGTTCGTCAATATAGCCAAAGTATTTCCAATGAAGATGCCCCTTCAGCCTTGGCGTTGGCATTACAGCGGAGTCTCAATCAAAAAAAATAATAACTATTCAGCTTATCCATTATTTTCCTGATGTCGGCGTTAAAAAATGCTCATTTACAATAGTAAACTCCGCTTTTTCGCCTTGTCATCAGAAAAATAAACGGCAATCTGAACAGTTATTTCATTGTCGTGCTGAAGCGTTATAAACGGATGTTACGCACTTTGATGAAAAAAGCGTCATCCCCGAAATCTTTCGGAAATCGAATATTTGCAACAAAAGACCCTCGACACAAGCATTCGAGGGTGGCAATACACTTCATAGATGTTCAGGTATTGAAAAAGATAGCTCATCCATCGCTGCAAGGATGAGCTATCGTTTATCCTTGTGATAAATGAGAGAGGACTTATGACCAAATCAGATTTAATTCAATGGCTTGCTGAAGAACATCCAACATTATCGACATCTCAGGCTAAATCAGTTGTTCATCAATTATTTCAATCTATTCAAGATAGCATTACCTCAGGTGAGCATGTTGAATTGCGTGGTTTTGGCAGCTTTACAAGCAAACAACATCATCCTCATATAGGTCGTAATCCCAAGAATGGTGACTCTGTTAAGGTGGAAGCCAAACGCATTCCTTTTTTCAAACCGGGTAAAGCCCTGCGAGAAGCTGGGAAAAGTAGGCGTTAATTTCATGAAAGCATATCCTAAACAAAGTTCAATTCATTGGCTTAATATTTCCATTGTCATCATGCTTACCCTGTTTGGTATTGCCTTTGCCACGGATAATTTAAACTTGGTACATGTTCAATTCCTTGGTTTTTCTACGCATGACATCCCTCTCTACATACCTATTTTTATCGCTTTTTTCATGGGCATTATCGCTGGCGTTTTGTCCTTATATTTTTCACGCCGAAAACACAAAGTTGCGATTGATCACCTACAACAAGAAATCCGTCTACTTCAACAAGAAGTCGAAAATTTACGCAACATCCCCCTCCAAGATGATGTCTAACTATTCTGGCATACAGCGATGAATACACTTGCTATCATTGCTTTATTAAGCACCATTGTTCTGGGCTTTTGGATTCTTTTAATTCGTCCATCTATCCATGATGAAAGTTCCCAAGAAGCTTACGACACATCGGATGAGCAACGTGTCTCTGCGCTTTTGCGGGGTATTCATCATTTATTATCTGATAAACCAACATTAGCCTTACAAGATATGGTTGAAGTAGCTCGACTTCGATCTGAATCGACAGAAGTTTACATGGCATTGGGTGAGATGTTTCTTTCCCAAGGCGAAATTGGTCGTGCTGTGCGTATTCATCAAAATATATTGGCTCGCCCTAAAGTTCCTCAACCCCTTTATATTCAAGCTCATTTTGCTTTAGCAAACGATTTTCAAACAGGCGGACTCTTGGATCGTGCATTGCGGCATTATCAAAAAGTTTTAGATGTTCAGTCCGATCACTTGGATGCCTTAATCGCTTCTTTACGCATTCGAGAAATGAGCCATGAATGGAAAGAAGCCGAATCTTTATTATCCCATATTGAACGTCTTCAAGATCAGGATCATAGTCTTCATCGAGCTTATTTATGGGCAGAAATGGCCGAAGAAAGCTTACAACAAGGCGATTACACACAAGCACGTCAATATGCTGAACAAGCATTGCAGATGTCCGATGATTGTATTCATGCTTACCTGATTATGATTACCCTTGAACTGGATGAAAAAAACATCTCAGCATTAAGCCAATATATCGATAAAATGTGTGATAAAAAAGAGGATTACCTTCATCTTCTTGTACCCATGTTACAGGCTGAACATCCCGAATTATTGATGCAATGTTGGCAACGAAGTCACAATCATGAACTGGCTTTGACGTGGCTTGAAACACTTGCTCAAGAAAAAGAACATATTGAACTTGAACAAAACATCTCAATCAAACCTAAACATTTGAGAGAATCTTTACGTTTAGCTGCGCTCGGAAAAATAGCTGATGATTGTTTGATTCAATATGCGCAAACATGGCGCACCTCCATGAAACGTTATCATTGCGAGCAGTGTGGTATTGATGTTGTCGAGATGTATTGGCAATGCCCACAGTGTCATACATGGGGAACGAGTGTGCTGACAGAACAATATGACATCAAGGAGTGATGATGAATAAAGAAGATTTTCGCCAACGTTTGATGGTGGCATTGGATGTGCCAAATGCACAAGAAGCATGGATAAAACGTGATCAACTCGCTGACCATGTGGGTTGGTTCAAAGTCGGTTTACGTCTTTTTGTAGCTGAGGGTGCGCCTTTGGTTCGGACATTGCTCAAAACACACAAAGTATTTCTTGATTTAAAATTCCATGATATTCCGAATACGGTGGCGCAAGCGATTGAAAGCGCAGGGAACTTGGGTGTGCAAATGGTCAATGTTCACGCAGCAGGTGGGGCTGACATGCTTCAAGCCGCAGTGCAAGCTGCTTCTGCATTTCCTGATATGACATTAATTGCCGTAACCGTCTTAACCAGTGATTCGATGCCCGCAAAACAAGCCAATGCACTGGCTGTAGAACGTGCCTTACTTGCCAAACAAGCAGGTTTGCACGGTGTGGTTTGCAGTGTTCATGAAGTTGCCAACATTAAACAAGCATGTGGGCATGATTTTATCACCGTAACTCCAGGGATTCGCTGGGGAAATCAAGATATTCAAGATCAAAAACGTATTGCTGACCCTGCCTTTGCGATTGAATCAGGTTCGGATTATTTGGTGGTTGGTCGCCCCATTATTCAAGCTGAAAACCCAGCCAACGCAGCTGATGAAGCTGTCAACATGATGACAAACAAGAGCTAACATCAATCGATATACGCTTGCTTGCTAATAGCCTATGTATGTCCAACATGCGCGCACTTTTGATCTGATTCGCTGGAGATTCCATGTTTGCCCTATATAATAAACACGCCACAGGTGTGAAAGATGATGTTTTATCTGGATTGACTGTGGCGTTGGCTTTAGTCCCTGAAGCCGTTGCGTTTGCCTTTGTGGCAGGAGTTCACCCATTGGTGGGTTTATATGCGGCATTTATGGTCGGTTTAATCACCTCATTGATTGGTGGTCGTCCGGGCATGATTTCTGGTGCTACAGGTTCAATGGCAGTTGTGATGGTGGCATTGGTTGCAGAACATGGTGTGGAATATTTATTTGCCGCCGTTGTATTAACAGGTGTCTTACAAATTATTTTTGGTGCATTAAGGTTTGGGAAATTTATTCGCATGGTGCCTTATCCTGTCATGCTTGGTTTTGTGAATGGCTTGGCCATTGTTATTTTTCTAGCCCAACTTCCTCAATTTCAAGTGAATGGTGTTTGGATGCAGGGCAATGATTTGTATGTGATGTTGGCGTTGGTTGTAGGAACGATGCTAATCATGTATTTCTTACCCAAATTGACGACAGCGATTCCCGCAGGTCTGGTTGCCATTGTAACTTTATCGTGTGTGGTTATTTTTGGCGGTTTCGATACCAAAACAGTCGGTGATATTGCGCATATTGGCGGCAACTTACCCTCGTTCCATATCCCTGATTTACCCATCAATTTTGAAACCTTATGGATTGTCTTACCCTATGCCTTTATTTTGGCAGGCGTGGGTTTGATTGAATCTTTATTGACCATGAGTGTTATTGATGAAATGACACATACCCGAGGACAAGGCAATCGCGTATCCATTGGGCAAGGCACTGCCAATGTGGTCAGTGGATTTTTTGGTAGTATGGGTGGCTGTGCCATGATTGGTCAGTCCATGATTAACATTTCATCGGGTGGTTTACGCAATCTTTCGGGTATTGCTGCTTCTTTATTTTTACTTTCCTTTATTTTATTTACCAATGAACTCATTGAAATGATTCCTGTTGCTGTCTTGGTTGGTATTATGTTTATGGTGGTCATCGGAACCTTTGAATGGGGAAGTTTTAACCTCATCAATAAAATGCCGCGTGAAGATTTATTTGTTGGAATACTTGTCACAGTGGTGACTGTTTTCACTGATTTAGCGATGGCTGTTATTATTGGTGTGATTGCCACTGCTTTAATGTTTGCGTGGAAACAAGCCAAACATATTCGTGCTGTTATCACCCAAGAGGATGAAACCAAAGTCTATACCATTCAGGGGCCATTATTTTTCGCATCGATTCACCCCTTTAATCAATTGTTTGATGTGGAGAACGATCCACAACATATTATCATTAGTTTTGCCCAGTCACGGGTTGCCGATCATTCCGCTATTGAAGCGATTGATGCCTTAGCTGAAAAATATAAGAAAGCAGGAAAAAACTTACAAATTCGCCATTTAAGTAAAGAGTGCCGTCAATTATTGAAAAAAGCTGGCAGCTTGGTGAAGGTCAATGTTCAAGAAGATCCTGATTATCATGTTGCCGATGATCGTTTGGCAAAATAACACGCATTAAAGGGATTCAATTATGGTCACAAGTGTTATCTTAGTTCTCATTAGTTTCGCTTGGTTGGCACTGGCTTGGTTTTTTAGAAATATACGACGTTTCCATATTCCAGCGATGATTTTATTGGTCGTTTTTGATCTGTTTTTTCCCGTTTATTTGTATCTTACCCATGATTGGTGGCAACGGCTTATTATTCACCAAGAAGCCCTTTCTTTTGCTGTATGGAGTCATTTAATATTCATCATTGTATTGTATTCCTTATATGTTTTACAAATCATGGCAGGGCGTGCTATGTTGCAAACAGAAGGTGCTGATTATCAAGCACATCAACATAACCACGCCAAACAATTTATTGGTATTGTGATTATCCGTATCTTGGTCTTTGCATCAGGTGCATTGTTGATTGTGCCAGCAGGTACGCAATAAATATGAGGGTTTTATGACAGTAAAAAAGACATTCGATAACACCATTTGGAAACGCCTGATGAAACGCTATAGCATAGTGATGCTATTGGGTCTCATTGTGACAGTTGTGATGGTTCTCTACATCAGAGAAGGTGCCGACACTTGGAAGATGGGCGTGTTATTATTGGGTGGCTTAGGCATATTTGGTGGCTTTTTTGGTTTAGCTGTGTCTTTATTTTTTCACCTTTGGCATAGTAAAGAATCAGAATAAATCAACACTATCATCTTGATTACTTCCACAAAAAGGGCAGTAACGATATTCAGATGAAATAGTTGTATTGCACTCCATACATTTGGTGTTCAAATGTACCATTCGACCAACACGCACAGAAATTACGGCTGTCACCATCGCAAACATACAAATGCCAATCAGAATAAGAAAAGCAGCTAATAATTTACCAAGCACGGTGTGCGGCACATAATCACCATAACCCACGGTACTCATGGTCACTAAACTCCACCATGTCCCTTCAAAAGCATTCGGAAAAGTACTCGGTTCAACAATATAAATAATATTGCCAATGATGACTGAAATTAATGTGGTCGTGCCAAGCACTGCAAATAATAGTGCCAAAGAACCTGCAATCGATTCAAATAAATTCACCAAAAGGGGGAAATACATGGTAATTTTAAACAAACGAATCAAACGCAGTAAGCGAATCAAAATGGAACTATGCATACCAAAAATAAGCGGTAAGATTGTAATTAAATCAATGATACCATGAAAACTTTTGATATATTTTAGTCGTTTACGGGCTGAAAAAACACGTAAAGCATATTCCAGTAAGAAAAAGTACAGAATAAAGGATTCCATGATGGGTAAAAAATCTTGAAGCATGACATGGTAATCAGCAACGGTATCCAACATGGATAAAAAAACAGTAGCAACAATTAAAAGTAAAATAAAATAATTGGTGATGCGCCCTGCTAGCGATGACAAATCAAAAAGATAATGATTTAATTTGCCTCGTAACAGAGAAATTATGTCTTGATGTGTCCCTGCTAATTCTTCACTTGACATATGCCCTAACCTCAAAGATGAACGTATAATTCAAATTGATAGCAAGAACATCGCCAGTTTTATTTAAGGAGTCCCATGTACATTGAGCATGCTATTATTTTGGCCGCAGGTTTGGGAACACGTCTTAAATGGCTAACTAAACATCAGCCTAAAGCGATGATGAAGATACAAGACGAGCCTTCGATTATTCATGTCATTCAACACTTAAGCCGACAAGGTATTCGTCATATCGTCATCAATGTTCACCACCACGCTCAACAGTTGATGGAACTACTCGGGCATGGTGAACATTTGGGCATTCGCATTGATTTTAGCCATGAAAAACACTTGCTCGATTCAGGCGGTGGGGTTCGTACAGCCATGCAGTATTTACCCAAAAATGTGCCTTTTATCGTACATAATGCTGATATTATCACGGATATAGACATTCAATCATTGTCTAGCCTTACTGCTCATCACACATGTGCGTTAGCAGTGGTGAACAATCCAAATCATCACCCTGAGGGAGATTTTTCATGTCATCACCATCAAATCAGCTTAACAGGGCAACCGCGTTACACTTTTTCGGGTGTTTCACTCTGGTATCCTGAAATCTTGCAAGCCTTTCCCTGCAATACCCCGTTTTCACTTGTCGATGTTATTCATAAGCAAATCAAACAACAAAGCTGTGAAGGTTTCATTCATCGAGGGCAATGGTTTGATATTGGGCGACCACGCGATTTAATGCGTGCCAATCAACACTGGAGAGCATCATGATATTACACCCGCAATTAAAAGCTGATTGTATCGAGCTTGGTCAACTATCACTCTGCG
>JAUZQL010000275.1 GCA_030950975.1 Mariprofundaceae bacterium
TATTGCTTATCTGTTTGATGATGCGTTGTTTTGTGGTGATGCCTTGTTTGGTGCGGGCTGCGGCCGTATTTTTGAAGGAACATTTGAACAAACATGGCAAAGTTTACAAGCTCTTGCCCAGCTTGATGACGATACCAAAGTGTATTGTGCCCATGAATATACCTTACCCAATTTACGTTTTGCACGTGGTGTTGATGCCAATAACGCAGCCTTAAAAGCACGCATTCATCGTGATACGAAAACACGCATGGAACAAAAACCGACGATTCCATCGACCATCGGGATTGAAAAATCAAGCAATCCGTTTTTACGCCCATTAAATGCGGATTTTCGCACTGAATATGCACACATCAACCATATCGATGATACAGCACTGAGTGTTTTCACCCATTTACGTCAAACCAAGGGGTAAGCAATGATGGATAAAAAAAACATCATCCGTATTCAAGGTGCGCGTGTTCACAATCTAAAAAATATTGATATTGATTTACCCCGAAATCAATTGGTCGTGATTACAGGCGTATCAGGTTCAGGCAAATCATCCTTAGCCTTTGATACTTTATATGCGGAAGGGCAACGCCGTTATGTCGAATCCTTATCGGCGTATGCTCGGCAATTTTTGGGCATGATGGAACGCCCTGATGTGGATTCGATAGAAGGTTTATCCCCTGCTATTTCAATCGAACAAAAAACAACCAGTCGTAACCCTCGTTCTACCGTAGGGACGATTACTGAAGTTTATGATTACCTGCGTTTATTGTATGCACGCATTGGCAAACCTCATTGTCATGCATGTGGTCAACTTATTACAGCCCAGCCAGCCAGTGCCATTATTGAACAATTATTGGGTTTGAATGAAGGCAGTAAAGTACAACTCCTTGCCCCTATTGTGCGGGCTAGAAAAGGTGAGTTTCGCCAAGAGTTGGAACAAGCAAGTCAAGATGGTTTTGTCCGTGTACGCATTGATGGTGATGTGATGCCGCTTGATGATGTCCCTGCCTTGAAGAAAACACATAAACACACGATTGAACTGGTGGTGGATCGCTTGGTGATTCGTGATGGCATTCGTACCCGTTTGGCGGATTCGGTGGAAACTGCCTTGCGTTATGGCGAAGGTATGTTGATTGCCTTGTTGGATGATGAAGAACGATTATTTTCTGAACATTATGCCTGCGCTGATTGTGGCATCTCCTACCCCGAACTCGAACCACGTTTATTCTCATTTAACTCACCCGCAGGTGCATGTCCTAAATGTGATGGTTTGGGTGTTCAAAGTGTGTTTGATCCTGATTTGGTGATTGCTGATGATAGCTTATCCTTAGAGAAAGGTGTGATTGCGCCGTGGGGAGGGCGTGAAACGGTGATGTTTCAACAAACACTTGCCTCTGTCGCAACGCATTTAGGCATCTTGATGGATACATCGTGGACTGATTTACCTGAGGATGCCAAGCAAGCTATTCTTTATGGTACAGGTCGGAAAAAAGTTGATTTCATCTATCAAACTGGCTCACAAAGCCGCACCGTAAGTCGAGTTTTTGAAGGTGTGATTCCAAATCTTCAACGCCGTTACCGTGAAACATCATCCGATGATGTGCGTGAAGCATTATCCAAATACATCAATGCGATTGCTTGTCCCAATTGTAAAGGCTCACGACTTAATCGAGCTGCGCGCCATGTTTTGGTGGGTGATTTATCGTTACCAACAGTCTGCGCACTACCGTTGCATGAAGCACAAAGATGGATTGAGACGCTGAAACTCAATGCTCAAGATCAAAGCATTGCTGAAAAAGTCGTGGAAGAAATTTCAGCACGTTTGGGTTTTATGATTGAAGTGGGACTGAATTATTTAAGTTTGGAACGCACAGCAGGCACACTTTCAGGTGGTGAAGCCCAACGTATTCGCCTTGCCACACAAATTGGTTCGGCATTGGTGGGTGTCTTGTATATTTTGGATGAGCCTTCCATTGGCTTGCACCAGCGTGACAATGATCGTTTGCTGACCACACTCAAACGACTGCGAGATTTGGGCAATTCTGTCATTGTGGTGGAACATGATGAAGATGCGATTCGCACGGCTGATTTTATTGTCGATATGGGGCCTTTTGCAGGGGAACATGGGGGAGAAATCGTCGCAGCAGGTTCGTTGGATGATATTTTAGCGAGCAACAGCCTTACCGCAGATTATTTATCGGGTCGCAAATTTATTGCTGTACCCAAACGCCGAAACGTACCTAAAAAACATCCGATGTTGGGCATTGAAGGGGCAAGTGAACATAATCTAAACGATGTCACTGCCGTATTTCCCATTGGGCGATTGAGTTGTATTACAGGCGTATCAGGTTCTGGAAAATCCACCCTAACATTGGATACCTTATACCGTGCTTTTGCACGCCATCTTGGTCTCAAAACGAATCGTGTCGGTCATCATAAAGCACTCATTGGTGCTGAATTGATTGATAAAATTATTGATATTGATCAAAGCCCTATTGGACGTACACCACGCTCTAACCCTGCAACCTATACAGGAATTTTTACGACGATTCGTGAATTATTTTCAGGTGTTCCTGAATCAAGAGCGCGCGGATATAAACCAGGGCGTTTCTCGTTTAATGTGAAAGGTGGACGCTGTGAGGCGTGTCAGGGCGATGGCATTATTAAAGTTGAAATGCATTTTTTACCTGATGTCTATGTGGCGTGTGAAACATGTCAGGGGAAGCGATACAACCGAGAGACCTTGGATGTGCGTTATAAAGGTAAAAATATTGACGAAATTTTAAACATGACTGTCGATGAAGCGCTTGAGTTTTTTGAAGCTATTGCGCCTTTAAAAACACGTTTAACCACCTTGCACCAAGTGGGTTTGGGTTATATTCATTTAGGGCAGGCAGCAACCACGCTGTCAGGCGGCGAAGCACAACGTGTTAAACTTGCCAAAGAATTGGCACGCAAAGCAACAGGCGACACCTTGTATGTTTTGGATGAACCAACCACGGGTTTGCACTTTGCAGATGTGGCTAAATTATTAGAGGTACTCCATGCTTTGGTGGATCGAGGCAATACTGTTTTGGTCATTGAACACAATCTTGATGTGATTAAAACAGCCGATTGGATTGTTGATATGGGGCCTGAAGGTGGCGATCGTGGTGGTCATGTGGTGATCAGTGGTACACCTGAACAAGTGGCTCAATGTGAGCAATCATGGACAGGGAAATATTTAAAAAAACATTTAAGTGACTGATGTTACGTACTCCAATGAAGCAAAAAACCTCTTGTGCCTTTAGGAATCCTCGTCCTTTAGAACGGTGAGGATGTCAACTGATTAAGCATGCCCAAACAGGAGCATGGTCAGAGGGGCGTTCTTTAGCCCGATAAGCAGTATGCACACCACCTTCTTGAATCTGCAAAGCTTGTGTCGCTAGGATATGATCAATACGAATGCCCCAACCTCGGCGGTAAGCATTCATCCGATAATCCCACCAGCTATACATGGCTTTATTGGGGTGTCGTTGACGAAGGGTGTCATAAAGCCCCAAATCCATCAGTGAATCAAACCATTCTCGCTCGGGCGTGGAACACATGATTTTTTCAAGCCAACGTGAAGCATCATGAATATCCAAATCGGCAGGAGCGATATTGTAATCACCCAGTAAAACCAATTTTTGATGATGTTCCAATTCTATTTTTAGAAATTCACGCAAGGCATTCAGCCAACGAAATTTATAGTCATATTTATCACAGCCGACTTCCTGCCCGTTGGGGATATACACATCAACAACACGAACACCATCAATCGTAGCAGCCAATAAACGGCGTTGTGGGTCATCCAAGTTTGGCAGATTCATCACCACATCTTGCATCGGATGTTTGCTAATCATTGCCACGCCATTGTATGTCTTCTGCCCTGAAAATTGGACATGATAACCCGCATCTTCAAAGCTTGATTGTGGAAAATCTTTATCTTGTTGTTTGGTCTCTTGCAATGCCAAGACATCGGGTTTTTCCTGTGCTAAGTATTCCAACACATGTGGTAAACGTACTTTGAGTGAATTTACATTCCATGTGGTTATTTTCATGCTTGCTTCCCTTTTATGATAAGCCACATCATCCAACTGAGTCCCACAGCCAGCATACTCGAAGAAAGCAGCATGCCCATCGTCAGCCAATCGCTATAAATAAAACCAAGTTGTACATCAGGTTGTCGAAATTGTTCGCAAAAAATACGCGCTAAGGCATAACCCATCAAAAATAAAGCGGCACGCATACCAATCGGCCAATTCAATTTGCGTGTGAACCATAACAACACAAATAAAAGCAGTCCTTCAAGCCCAAGTTCATAAAGTTGGCTGGGGTGACGGGGTCCCAGTCCAGCAGTGGGAAAAATCATTGCCCACGGTACATCAGCAGGATGCGTTACCACACGCCCCCAAAGTTCACCATTGATGAAATTACCCATGCGTCCAAATGCCAAACCAATCGGCGCAACCACACAAATTTTATCCATCATCAACATAAAGGGCATATGATGTTTTCGGCAATACCACCAACCCGCCACGATTGAACCTAAGAAACCACCGTGAAAAGACATGCCGCCTTGCCAGATGTAAAAAATATCAATCGGATGACCCATATAATAAGAAAAATTATAAAATAACACATAAGCCAAGCGACCACCGAGTACCACACCGAGAATCAAGGCTGTAAATAAACCTTCATAGGCTTCGGGCTGAACACTCACACCCCAAGCTCCGCATTCACGCAGTTGCTTGCGTACTAAAAGCCAAGTGGCTGTGAAACCAAAGACATACATCAAGCCATACCAATGGATGGCAAAGGGGCCTAGTTGTAAGGCAATCGGATCAATATGAGGAGCAATCATGCTGTCATTATCCCAAGTAATAAAACCCCAAACACAATACGATATACCCCAAAAGCAACAAAGGTGAAGCGTTCAAGAAATTGAATGAATAAACGCATAACCAGCCATGCCGATACAAATGCCACCACAAAACCAGTCAACAAGGGTAAAATATCCATGCCTATAAAATCTTGATAATGTTTGAGTAAATCAAAGCC
>JAUZQL010000276.1 GCA_030950975.1 Mariprofundaceae bacterium
AGAGCTGATCGAGCCAGACGAAACCGCAACGCGCGTATAACTCGCTGCCGCTGCTTCCTTCCGGACCTGACGGGGTTCACAAGCATCCACCGTGCGGAGCCCAACCCGATCAGCAACTGTAAAAAATCAAAGGTATACTCACTCTGATTTTTCGGAAATTCATGCACTGCACAAATCCATCAAACTATGGCGGAGAGAGAGGGATTCGAACCCTCGGTACATTGCTGTACACACGCTTTCCAAGCGTGCTCGTTCGGCCACTCTGACATCTCTCCAGTACGTCCACTACTACAAAAACATCATATAAAACATTGAGTGGCAGGGAAGTATTAAATTTTTTTTCCAAATAACAAGCACATCACTTATAGAAAAATGGTGCGCCTGACTGGATTCGAACCAGTGGCCTACGGATTAGAAATCCGTTGCTCTATCCAACTGAGCTACAGGCGCTGATGCGACTATATGTTAAAAAAGGAAAACTGAATGGTCGGGGCGAGGTGATTCGAACACCTGACCCTCTGGTCCCAAACCAGATGCGCTACCAGGCTGCGCTACGCCCCGACTTGTTTCAAACTGCTCTCGGTTGAGAGCGCGGCGAAACTTAGTGTTTTGTCATGCACTCGTCAAATATATTTTTACACACGAAATATATAAGGTCGTTATTTATTGAATAGTGCTTATGATTTAGCTATCAAAATAGGTGATAAACATGAAAATAATGGTATTGATATGGATGGTGGGGATCATGACAGTAACTCAAGCACAAGCGAAGACATTGGAAAAAGCAACGTTCGCAGCAGGTTGTTTTTGGTGCATGGAACATCCTTTTGATATTTTAAACGGTGTCATTTCAACCACATCGGGCTATACAGGTGGTCATCAAGATAACCCGACGTATGCACAAGTATCCTCAGGCCAAACAGGACATGCTGAGGCTATCGAAGTGCTTTTTGATGCCGATATCGTGTCTTATCGTGATTTACTGGCTGTATATTGGCGAAACAGCGATCCAACCACACCTAATCGCCAATTTTGTGATGTCGGTTCACAATATCGCCCTGCAATTTTTTATCATTCCGAAGCGCAACATCAAGCGGCACTGGCTTCCAAAGACTTACTCATAAAAGAAAAAAGCTTTCCTCAAGCGATTATAACAGAAATCATCCCTGCCACTCATTTTTGGGTGGCGGAAGATTATCATCAAGATTATTACCATAAAAATCCCATTCGTTATCAATTTTACCGTTACAACTGTGGTCGAGATCAACGTTTAAAAGAACTTTGGGGGCAGCCATGAAACGACGTTTGTGTTTAAAATATTTATGCACAGTGGCGGTGAGTACAGCCGTGTTGCCACGTTTATCATGGGCTGAACATTCAGGAAAAGGAGTAAGTATGGAAAAAATAACCCATTCAGATGAGCAATGGCAATCATTATTGAGTCCAAAAGCTTATGATGTATTGCGACATGAAGGTACAGAACCTGCCTTCAGCAGTCCTTTGAATAAAGAATATGGCGAAGGTGTGTATGTTTGTGCGGGTTGTGCTTTGCCCTTATTTCAATCCTCAGCTAAATTTGACAGCGGAACGGGTTGGCCCAGTTTTTTTCAGCCGATTGAAGGGCATGTCGACACAAAATTAGATTTTAAAATGATTCTTCCTCGACATGAATACCATTGCGTGCGTTGTGGTGGGCATCAAGGGCATGTTTTTAAAGATGGTCCTGAACCTACAGGGCAACGCTGGTGCAATAACGGTGTAGCTTTGAATTTTAAGCCAAGACTTGAAATCGACGCAACAACCAAGACCTAATATCAGCAATTTCTTCAGGGCACACGCTATGTTCCATTGAATAATCATGCCAAACAACATCCATACTCTGAGATGTTAAATAGTGATACACATGCTTACCAAGACTTACATCAACAACAGAATCATTCATGCCATGAGCGATAAAAATGGGCGTATCTTGAGCGCAAGATTCTATCGCAGCATTTTCTTCGGGTAAAAGCTGATAACCCGATAACACCATGATACCACCAAAAGGTTTTGACTGACGCAAGCCTACATAAAGTGACATCGCTGCACCTTGAGAAAAGCCAGCCAAAATAATATGGTC
>JAUZQL010000277.1 GCA_030950975.1 Mariprofundaceae bacterium
ACTTATTTTTGCGGAACTACCGAAGTTTGATAAGACAGAGGCTGAATTAAAAAGCGATTTGGATCGCTGGTTTTACTTCCTTAAATCAGCGTCGTCATTGGAGGCTGTTCCCAAAAGTATGGCGGATGATGAAGCGATTCAGCATGCTTTTCATATTGCCAATAAAGCTGGCTTCAGTCGTGAAGAATTGGATGACCAAGAATACCGTGAAATATTTATCCAAGATCAGCGTGGAGCTTTGTCATTGGCTAAAAAACAAGGGCTAAAAGAAGGCTTAGAAAAAGGCATCGAACAGGGTGTGGAGCAAGCAAGCTTAATGATTGCACGCTCTTTGTTAAGCTTGATGGATGATAAAACTATTGCGGATAATACAGGCTTAAGCGTGAGAAAAATAAAACACCTCAGGGAAGGTGAAAAGTAAGACCGTAGGCTATAGCGATTCAAACATTAACATAAGGGTTGCGGAAATAACTATAGCAACATCAGGGGGAGGGCTCATCAATGAAAGAAGACATCATCATGAAATCAGGTCTTTGTTTGCGAATTTATCTTTCTGAATCTGATCAAATTGATCATGTTCCAGCTTTAGAAGCGATTCTTCAACTGTGTAAAGATGCAGGTTTACATGGTGTCTCGGTGATGCGTGGCATTGAAGGGATGGGCAAGCACGGCATGCATAGTGTGTCATTTTTATCGTTATCAAGCAGCCTTCCGTTGATTGTAGAAGTGGTTGCTAGCAAGACTGATATTGAACACGCTATTCACGTGATTCAGCCTAAGTTACCCCATGTAACCATCGTCACATGGGCGATTCAAATGATTCAATCAGAGGGGAATATTCACCGATGAAAACTTTTTTTAAGAATATTTATCTTTTTTCAGAATTAAATGATTCGGAATTGGATGCGATTACAGCATTAGCAACGACCCAGCGTTTTGCAAAAAACAATGTGATTGTACAAGAAGGTGAGCAGGGCGAATCGTTATATATTATTCTTGAAGGTTCGGTCAAAATTTCCACCTATTCATGTGATGGACGTGAAGTGATTTTATCCTTATTGGAACAGGGAGCAATTTTTGGCGAAATGTCGCTTTTAGATAAACGACCACGTTCTGCAAATGTGACTTCACTAGAAGCGACAAGGGTTGTACAAATTCGCCGTAAACATTTTGAGCAACTCTTGCTTAAAATGCCAAGTTTAACGATTAAATTGCTTAAAGAGGTTGTCAGTCGCTTGCGCAGAACCAGTATTATTTTAGAGCGAATCAGTACCATGGATGTTCCCCATCGTTTGTATAGTTATCTGGAAGATTTTTGTGAACGTTTTGGTGAGTTAAAGGATAAACAGATGCGTGTTCAACTTCCTACGCATCAACTGATTGCGGATCAACTTTCAACCAGCAGAGAAACCATTTCACGTGCGATTAGTTCATTAAAGAAAGAAAAAATTATTTGCCCAATTCCCAATAGTCGATGTGTTTATATTGATATGGATGCCCTTGAAACACTTTTGTTAGCGATGCAATAACGGTGAATCATCGGATGACACTTTTTTTAAAGTATAAGGATAATTATGGCAGAAATAATTCCACCGTTAAATAAACAAACACTAAGCCGCATGACCCGTGGTGAAATACAAGTTGCCTTCCGACTGCAAAAATTTTTACCCGATGATTGTCTTGTTTGGTACGACATTCCAATTGGTGCAAAGCGGCGTTATCCTGATTTTATCATCTTACATCCAAAAAAAGGTTTATTGCTTCTTGAAGTCAAAGATTGGCAACCAAAATCCGTTAAAAACATATCTAAAAGAAGCGTTAAACTTGCAACTCAGAATGGTTCAGTGGTTAAAAATCATCCTTTAGAGCAAGTTCGTGGTTGCGCCCATGCGCTTATCAATATGCTTGCTCGTGATCCAAAACTTCAACAAACGTCTGAAGAACATCAAGGTAACTTCATCATGCCTTATGGATTTGGCGTGGTGTTTAGCAAGATCAATCGAAAGCAAATCGTCAATGCTATTCCTACAGAACAACGTGAAACATTATTGCCCGATCATCTGATGATTTATAGAGATGACATTGGCAGCCATGCCGAGGCTCAAG
Organism: Mariprofundaceae bacterium; assembly: GCA_030950975.1. Lineage (GTDB taxonomy): Bacteria > Pseudomonadota > Zetaproteobacteria > Mariprofundales > Mariprofundaceae. Next base: position 2,107 of record JAUZQL010000277.1, read on the forward strand.
CATTTCAGAAACAGTTATGGGGCATGTTTCATTATCAATTTCATCATGCGTTAAACCCATCACAAATCAATCGAATCCGTTGGCACTTATTCCCTGAAATTCGCATTGATGATGCGGGACAAACTAGTCTTTTTACGCAAGTTGAAGAAGCGACATCTTTCGTTCAGGAAGACATACCCAACATCATCAAAGTGATGGATATTCAACAAGAGCAATTGGCTCGCAGTTTGGGCGATGGTCATCGTGTGATTCATGGCGTGGCAGGTTCGGGTAAAACCTTGATTCTAAGTTACCGTTGTTTATATCTAGCTCAAGTGCTTAAAAAACCGATTCTGGTGCTTTGTTTCAACATTACACTTGCAGCAAAGTTGCGAGCATTCATGATCAATCATGGTATTGCTGAACAAGTTGAGGTGCAGCATTTTCATGGTTGGTGTGGTCAACAAATCAAAAAATATCACATTGATGTTCTGGAATCTGATGAACCTTATTATAAACGTATGGTGCAAAGTGTGATGGATGCAGTGGATCAAGGTGATATTCCCAAAGCCCAATATGGTGCTTTATTGATTGATGAAGGGCATGATTTTGAAGCCCAATGGTTAAAACTTGTCGTACAAATGCTTGAGCCCGAAGAAAATTCTTTACTGATGCTCTATGATGATGCTCAATCCATTTACAACAAAGGAAAAAGTCTCGATTTTTCACTGTCGAGTGTCGGTATTCAAGCCCAAGGTCGAACCACAATTTTAAGATTGAATTACCGAAATACTCGGGAAATTTTGAGCTTTGCTTATCATTTTGCGAGATTTCATCTCAATCCTAAAAGTTCTGATGATGATCATATCCCCTTGATTAAACCCGAATCTGCGGGCAATCACGGTGAGAATCCTGTGGTTCGTGAGTTTGACAGCTTGCACGGTGAAATAGCTTACACCATCACATGCCTAAAAGAATGGCATGAACAAGGTGTGCCTTGGCGTGATATGGCTGTGCTTTATGCGGTAAAGTATCAAGGAAAGGATGCGTCAGAACAATTCAAAACGGCTCACATTCCGTATCATTGGTTGAATACAACAAAGAATAAAATTGCTTATGATTCGAATGATGATGCCGTCAATCTGTTGACCATTCATAGCAGCAAAGGTTTGGAATTTCCGCGTGTTATGATATTGGGAATAGGTCAATTGAGTGATAAAGATGAGCGACATAAAGCAAATATCTGTTTGCTTTATGTCGGTATGACGCGAGCGCAGGAATATCTATCCATGAGCATATCAAAACAAAACTCGCTAAGTCGTAAGCTTGTAGATGCTGCTGATTTTATGAATGACATGAAGGAAGCATAAACGATTCAATCATAAGCTTATCCATCTTTTTTCCATAATTTTTCTAACAATTCAGGTTGAATATGTTCTTCTAAGGCATCTGCCAATAGGTCAAGCGATGCCAAGGTTCGTTCATATTGATTCAGACCATCACTGTTGGCATAGCCCATGACTTGAAGCCAATGCTTCCGAAACTCACCTTGTTCAAATAAACCATGCACATACGTTCCCCAAACTTGTTCATCTTGGGAGCATGCCGTAAAGGGAAATAAATGCTCATTCGCATTCGATATGCCATGATGAATTTCATACCCAGTCACCCGTGTGGCTTGAGGATAAGAAGCCATGTAATCAACTTTTTTCAATGTTTTTTCAGGTTGCATGGCTGTTGATAACGGCAACAAGGCAAGCCCTTGTCTGGATTCACCTTCCACACCATCATCTTCAATCCATTGCCCCAACATTTGCATGCCACCACAAATCCCCAACACTTTACCGCCGTAACGCAAATGTTTTTGTAAGGCTTCAACAAAACCTTGCGCTTTCAACCACTGTAAATCCGAAGCCACATGTTTCGAGCCGGGAAGTATCACCCAATCACTGCCTTGCAGTTCATCCGCCGAACGTACAAAACGAACATGAATATCTTTCTCAGATGTGAATGGATCCATATCATCATGATTGGACATGCGAGGATAGGCAATCACAGAAATCTGAAACAGATTGTCATGAGAAGTATCTGAAGATGGAGCTAAGTGACGAAAAGGCGCATCTTCTTCGGGCAAATCCAAGTTTAAGCGAGGTATCACGCCTGCCAACGGTTTAGCTGTTTCTTTTTTTAGCCATGTTAAGGCATCATCCAATAAGCTTCTTGAACCACGAAAACCATTGATTAAGAGGGCTTGAACACGATTTCGTTCCGATTCAGAAAGAATATCCAAGCTGCCTTTCAATGATGCAAACACACCACCACAATTGATGTCACCCACCAACCAAACAGGTACATCTGCCACCTCTGCAAAGCCCATATTGGCAATATCACCCTCGCGTAGATTCGGTTCAGCGGGGCTACCTGCACCTTCGACAATCACCACATCGTAGGTCTTCTTTAAGGTTTCAAATGATGCCAAAACGGTATCCAATAAGACGATTCGGTCTTGGCGAAAACGCTTCGCTTGCAAACGTCCGACTGCTTTGCCTCGCACAATCAATTGGGCTTGATGATCGGCTTCAGGTTTGATTAACACAGGGTTCATATCCACAGTTGGTTCAATGCCACACGCCAAGGCTTGCAAGGCTTGTGCGCGACCAATTTCACCACCATCCACTGTTACCGCTGCATTGTTGCTCATGTTTTGTGGCTTAAAAGGTGCAACTTTCACACCTTTTCGCGCCAATAATCGGCATAAACCAGCCACCAACACCGATTTACCAACACCCGATGCTGTACCTTGAATCATTAAGGTGTTCGTCATTTAATCGTTTACATGCCTTATCGGATAGTGATTTTCACCCAAAATCACACTAATGTCTTCACGCGAACGCCAACCTTCCGTTTCAAGCATCGGTTTATCATAAAACGCTTTCACAGGGCCTAAACAAAGTAGGGCAATCGGTTTTGAACCTTCAGGACAATGCAATAATGTTGCGACATCGCGAGGTTCGAAGAAAGAAACCCAACCCATGCCTAAATTTTCAGCACGCGCAGCCAACCACATGTTTTCAATCGCACAGGATACCGAACACAATGCCATTTCTTCAGGCATGGTACGTCGTCCAAAAATCGTGCCATCATCGGGTGCA
>JAUZQL010000278.1 GCA_030950975.1 Mariprofundaceae bacterium
TTCTTGCGATACAAATAAATAGTCACCGTTAATAACGTCATAGCGGCCATAATTTGATTCGTGGTGCCGAATAAAGTCCAAAGAAACAAACCCGCAGGTTTTCCATTGACTTCAAAAAATGCAAAGAAACCCATCGCAAACACTGCAAGAAAGGTTGCAACATAACGGTTATCCAATGTTTTGACACCGATGGTATGCCCGATTTCTTGAATGTTGAAACGCAATAAACGTGCGCCTGTATCCACCGAAGTCATGGCAAAACCAACCACCACCACACTGATAAAAGCAGCCGCATAATCCAAAGGTACACCCAGTTGGTGAATAAAATTAGCATTACCCTGAATAAAAACACCGAGTTTCTGATGTAAGCCGACAGCCTTATCCCATGAGCCATAAAAACTTTCCCAATCGGAACGACTTGAAAAAGCACCTGCCGTTGTTGCCAAAACAGCGAGCAATGCAAGCAAGGATTCACCAATCATACCACCATAACCAATCAAAGGTGCATCGGTTTCTTTATCCAGTTGTTTGGATGTTGTGCCTGATGCAACAAGACCATGAAAGCCAGAAACTGCACCACAAGCAATGACAATAAATAAGAATGGCAACATAGGAGGCGCACCTTCGGGGTGAGCATTGATGGCAGGAGCGACCCAATCAGGAGAGAGAACAAAGAAACCAATCAACATGGCGAAGAGTGCCAAGTAGAGAAGTAAGGAATTTAGAAAATCACGCGGTTGCAACAAGAGCCAAACGGGTAAGACGCTGGCAATAAAAGCGTAAATCAAGAGTGACCATGTCCAAGTATGGGCTGAAACACCTGTAATCGGATGATTTAATCCCCAGATTGTGGTCAAGAGCATCGCCACAAACCCCAATGCAATCAATGGCCAAACGGGTAAGTTTTTCTTGTAGACCAAAAAGCCAATCACCATCGCAATCAACATCAGACTATAGGTTGGAAAGACCGCTTCAGGATGAGCGGTGGAAGGAATATGTGCGGCATCGGGTGATGCAAAAATACCTGAAATAACCAACACAAACACGCCCATTGCCAAGGCAACTAAAAAGAAAATCACCAGTAAAAAAAGCAAGCGAGTACGAGGAGAAATGACATCTTTTGCAATCGTCCCGATACTTTTCCCTTGATGACGAGTGGATAAAACCAA
>JAUZQL010000279.1 GCA_030950975.1 Mariprofundaceae bacterium
TGGTTTGTTGCGTTGCCATAAATAATACATCAGCGGCGTGATAAACAAGGTCAAAATGGTGGCTGAAATAGTGCCAAATACCATCGATACGCCCAATCCACCAAACACAGGATCAGATATCATAATCGATGTCCCTGCGATGACTGCCAATGCTGTGAGTAAAATAGGACGTGCTCGAACAGCGCCCGCTTCTAATACAGCGGATTTCACATCGTAACCCTGTTTTCGATAATCTAAGATAAAATCAATCAACAACGTTGAGTTGCGCACCACAATGCCTGCCAAAGCAATCATGCCAATCATGGATGTGGCAGTGAACGATTGACCTGTCAGCCAATGTCCAGGGAAAATACCAATCATAGTGAGGGCAGTCGGAGCCATGACCAGCATGGGTAAAATAAACTGACCATAATATGCGACCATCAAAATATAGATTAAAATCAATCCAACTATGAAGGCTGCGCCTAAATCTCGGAATACATCAAGTGTTAAGCGCATTTCACCATCCCACAACAAATGATAGCCAAAGGTATCATCGGGTGTGGTTGCTCCAAAATGCATACCACCTGTCTTTAAGGTGATTTCAGGGATTATTTCAGTACCATCAATATGCTGATCAATATCCAAGAGTGAATACACCTGAGAACCTTGTTTGGGTTCACCACTGACATAACTCACAGCATGACCATCTTTACTAAATATCGGTTTAGCGACTGTACTTTCTGTGACCGAAACAATCGCCGATAGCGGGATAGAGCCATGCTGTGAACTGACATAAATGCGATCCAAATCTTCAGCATACGCTCTTAATGCTCGTGGCAATTGAACATGCAACATCACTTGATGGCGTTCACCCTGCATATGTACTGCGCCAATATTGTAACCTTGCAAGAAGTCGCGCAAAGCTATTTTAAGCTGTGCCGTAGAAACACCCAATTGTGCCGCTTTTTCTTTATTGACGGTCAATGTGTACTGCCGTTGATTCGCGCCCACGGAATCATCCACATCGACAACATCATAGGTTTGCGCAAAACGTTGTTTCACAGCTTGGGCAATGGCACGCTGTTGATCGTAATCAGGACCATAAATTTCCGCCAACAAAGTCGCTCGAACAGGAGGTCCAGGGGGATCTTCTACCAATTTCATCGAAGCCTTAGGGTGTGCGGCTAAAATGGGTGCAAGCATGTTGCGTAAATCCAACACAATATCGGATGAAGACTCGCTGCGTTCATGTTTGTTGACCAAATTGACACGGATTTCACCCAAATGTGGTGCTTCTCGAAACAATGCAGCCCCACGTAAAATACCATTGAAATCAATCGGGCCACCACGTCCAACAAAAGTTTCATAATCTTTCACTTGTGGATGTTGGCGCAAAACATTGCCGATTTTGCGTGCTAAAGCATCGGTTTCTTCGAGTGTTGAGCCTTCTGGCAAGTCCAAAGTGATATTAAAAGTATTTTGATTGCCTTTGGGCAACATTTTCAATTCAACAGCGCCTTGGCTTAATGGTCCATTGATGCCAGCAGGACGAATAAACTGCCAAGCAGGTTCTAACATCGCAGCGATAAACATCAGCAATACAATGATAGAAAAAACACGTCGATGGCTTGCTTTTTCAAATAATGGCGATGCCAATGTCATATAGGTACGATGCACCCAATCTTTAGGCTCTGTATCTTTTTCTTCCATGGTCAATTCAGAAATTTTGCAAGGCAAAAAACGTTGTGCAATCCAAGGTGTGAATGCATAAGCAATCAACAACGATGCTGCCATCGCAATCGGTGCATTAAACGGAATGGGTGCCATATAAGGTCCCATCATACCCGTGACAAATGCCATCGGAATAAAGGCTAGAATCACCGCAATGGTGGCAATAATGGTGGGTTTACCTGTCTCATTGGTGGCACGAATAATCAAAGCCGCTTTTTCAGAGAGATTGCTCACCCCTTTGTGTAGATGGCGATGAATGTTTTCAATGACCACAATGGCATCATCGACCAACAAGCCAAGGGAAAGAATCAATGCAAACAAGGTGATGCGATTGATGGTTTGATCGACCAAAAAACCAATCGCCAAAACCACAAATAGAATAATCGGAATATTCATCGTTACAATCGCAGCTTCACGCCAACCTAAAAACAATAATAAAATAATAATCACCGTAGCAATTGCGATGCCCAAATGCTCAACCAACATATTCACCGCATCATCCGCACGTTTGCCTGAATCACGGGTGATTGTCACATCTACATTATCGGGAATAAAATCACCTTGCAGTCGTTTCAATTGATCTGCAATCGCTTGCGTCACCACCACAGCATTGCTTCCACGTTTTTTCGATAATGCAATGGATACGGCAGGTGTTTCAGGTTCTCCCATCTGTTGCTTGGAAGCACCTCCCAAAGCAATACGATGCAATTGATTGGCTTCTGTTTTACCATCCACAATACTGGCAATATCACGCAAATAAATCGCTTTTCCTTGCCATGAACCGACCACCAGTTGCCCAACTTCTTGTGCTGTTTTTAAGAATCCATTCAGCCAAATGTTCACCACTTGATTGCTGCCGACCAATGAACCGACATCACCCCCACTATTGGAAGCTTGCAGCGTTTGATGCAAACGATCCAAGGGGATGCCATAAGCTGCCATTTTGGCAGGGTCGATTTGAATGCGTATCTCATGATCTTGCCCACCGATAATATCGACCACTGAAACATTGGGAATCGGAGCTAATTGATCACGAACACGTTCTGCCAAGCGTTTTAAGGCTAAACCATCCAAGCTTTGAGATGACAGTGTAATGACTGACACGGGTACATCATCGACATCCATCGGTTTAATCATGGGTTGGGATGCACCTGCGGGTAAACGGTCTAAATTGTGCATGATGCGATCATATAATTTCACAAGGCTGGTTTCTTTGTCTGCACCCACTTTGAACATCACAGTGACTACACCCATCTCATTCATGGCTGTACCATAGGTGTGTTTCACGCCTGTCATTTCACGCAACACACGTTCAAGTGGGCGCACAATAAGGTTTTGAACTTCTTCAGGGCTTGCCCCTGACATTTGTACAATCACATTGGCTGCAGGCACATCAATTTGAGGGTTTTCTTCACGCGGTGTAATCATCAACGCCAATGCACCAATGAGAAAAATAAGCACACTGATAATGGGAGTGAGATTGGTTTGCATGGAAAACTTACCCAGTTTCCCTGCAATATTGAGCGGTACGTCGTGTTCTTTTTTATCGCTCATGGTTGAACCTTCATGCCTGTTTTTAATGCAGGTTTGCCACCCCAAACAAGGGTATCGCCATCCTGTAAACCTGCCAAAACTTCCCACTTCGCAGCAATTTTTTGACCAACACGAATCAAACGATAATGCACGATTGCATGAGCATCTTTCACATACACGCCATGTAAGCCTTGTTGGCTCACGATTGCATCTTTAGGTATCAACAAGGTGGGGCGCACACCCGTTTGAAAACCTGTTTGTGCATACATACCTGGATGAATATCAACCACTGATGGCAAGGATATTTTAACTAAAAATTGGTGTGAAACTGGGTCAGCTGCTTGTACGACTTGACGCACAATGCCTTGAAAATGTTGTTTGAGTGAAGCAATGGCAACATCAACACGATCCCCTTCATGAATTTTTCCAACATATTGTTCGGATACATAGGTTTGCACCAATAAGCTACTGGGATCTTCCAAGGTTAAAATAGGCATACCTGCCGATGCCAAATCACCTTGCGCCATGCGTTTTTCCACCACCACACCATTCACGGGTGATAACACTTTGGCATAACTCAACGCATGTTTGGCTTGTTTCACTTGAGATTTTGCCACATCGTAACGTAATTTTACGGTGTCAAACTGTTGAGAAGTCACAGCACCTTGTTTTAACAAGCTTTTATAACGTGTTAAATCAGCTTGAGCATTGTTCAAATCCGCTTTGGCCTGAACCAAGGCTTGTTTGGCATGAACAGCGTCAATATGTAATAAAACTTGCCCTGCTTGAACACGATCTCCCTCGCGCACCTTCATATCACGAATATAACCCGATAAACGACTGCTAATGGAGACACGATGATCCGATGCCACAGTACCACTGGTGATATAATGGGTGGCAACATCTTGTAAATGAAGCTCTAAATGATGTGCAACTTGAGTATGTATTGGATTGACATGAACGGTTGCCGTCTCTTTTTCTCCACAGGCACTCAAACTTAGCAAAGCAATAAGCGCCCAATATATTGGACGATGACATGATTGTTTTTTATGGATTCTCATTGAACAACTCCCTCATTTAATAAACCTGCGGCAAGCAACAAGGCAGCTTTAGCAAGCATCACATCGTAAGCCGCTTGAATGGTGGAAACTTCAGCTTCATCAGAAGCCAATTGTGCGCGAAGTAAGTTTGATGTGGTTTCTAAGCCTTGTTGGTAGCGTAAGGATTGAATACGCAGTGCCTCTTGTGTTTGTTTGGCGGCTTCTTGTTGTCGTTGAATGTGTTGTTTTGCCAAACGCAATGCACGATAAGCTTGTTTGATTTCATGCTGTATGTGCTCTTGTTTATCTTGAAGTTTCCATTCAAGCTCACTTTTTTCCCATGTTGCTCGGCGTTGTTGCGCATCGGCACCACCGCCATCCCACACATTCATGCTGATTGTCATGCCTACGCTGCTATTACCATGTTGGATATTGGGTGTTAGACTGTTCCATGTTTGGGCGGCGACAAGGTTTACCTTGGGTAAATCCAGACTTTTTAGTGCTTCTTGATGCGCTTTTGCCATGCGAACTTGTTGTTGCATGGCTTTGAAATCCAAACGCTTATCTGATGCTTGTTCTAATAGTGTATTCAACGGTTGAATATTGAAAACGATATGGGGTGCATCCAAATCAACGGTTTGTAAATCCTGATGATTACCCATGATAAGTGAAAGCTGTTCTTGTTTGTTGGCTGTTTCATTTTTAGCTTGAGACAACATTTGTTGCCGTTGCAAGACATAAACATGGGCATGCATGACATCACTCATCAACGCCATACCTTTACCTTGCAATGCCTTGACATCGTTCCAGCGTTTGATGGCAACATCGACTGATTTTTGTTGCACAATCTGTTGCTCACGGGCTTGGCGTACTTGCAAATAGATGGCAATGGTTTGATACATACCTTGTTGTTTCTGGAAATCCAGCATCAAGGTCGATGATTTGGCGTGGGCTTCCGCTTGAGATCTTGCTGCCTGCAAGGCACCACCTGTAAACAATGGTAAACTTAGCCCTAAACGTGTTTGATAATTTTGACGGTAATTGGTGTGATTTAAGGTGTTGGGATTGAAATCAGCAGCCCTCACCGATTGTTGGCTTAATTTGCTTCCAAACACTTCCAAAGGGTCATTGCTATAACGCCAAGCCGTTGAAAATTGAATGTTCGGCATACTGTAAGATTTCGCTACATCCACTTGCGCACGAATACTTGCAAGATGTTGTTCATCGGCTTTGATTTGAACGTTGTGTTGTAACATTTGCTGCACACTTTCTTGTAACGATAATGTTGGGTTGCCATAAGCAAATGATGGAATCAATAGCGATATAATTATAATATAATGATTTTTTAATATATTAGATGAAAAAAACACAGTTCAATGCTCCTTTAAAAGAATTGCAGGTTCAGCATGAACCAAAGCTTGTTCACACATTTCAGGGCAATAAATATTTTTTAAAGCCTGCACCAATTCAGCAAAGGCAGGATTGGCAATATGATAATAAACCTGTTGCCCTCTTTTTTCATTTTTTACAATGCCAAGCAAGCGCATTTTAGTTAAATGCTGTGATAAATTTGATTGTGATGCACCCGTTGCTTCCATCAGTTCTGCCACACACATCGTACCATTCAATAAATGACACAACACACTCAAGCGCACTTCATGGGCAATGGCACGAAGCCCTTCACTGGCAGCACTGATTTTTTCTTGTGGGATACTTTGCATGGGGCGAAGTATGATGATGGTTTATTATATTATCAAGTAGTGATTTATCTGAATAATATTATGCATA
>JAUZQL010000028.1 GCA_030950975.1 Mariprofundaceae bacterium
TCTTTACGATTCATAACTTGGCATATCAAGGTGTTTTCCCTGCTGAATGGTTAGGTCGTTTGGGTTTACCTACCCATCATTTTCATCCCAATGGTTTTGAGTTTCATGCTCAAATCAACTGTATGAAAGCGGGTATTTATAAGGCAGATGCGATTACAACAGTCAGCCCAAACTATGCCAAAGAAATTCTAACGGCTGAATACGGTTGCCAATTGGAAGGTTTTTTAGGCAATCATGCGCACAAACTTCAAGGTATCGTAAACGGTTTGGATTTGGCGCAATGGAACCCTGCAACGGATACGGCTTTAGAAGCGACCTATGGTGTGGGTAAAATTGCGGGCAAGAAAAGATGTAAAAAAGCATTGCAACAAAGTTGTGGTCTAACGGTGAATGAAAAAACACCTGTGATGACTTTGATTTCACGCTTGGCCGATCAAAAAGGCATCGATTTGTTTTTAGCCAGAGCATCCACATGGCTTTATCGTGGTTATCAATTGGTTGTGTTGGGCTCAGGTGATGTAGACAGCGAACACCTATTGCATGATTTAGCCAAAGCTCATCCAAAGCAAATGTACTTTTGGCGTGGTTTTAATGAAACCTTGGCGCGTCAAATTTATGCAGGCGGTGATATTTTCTTGATGCCTTCCCGTTTTGAACCGTGTGGTTTGGGGCAATTGATGGCGATGCGTTATGGCAATATTCCTGTGGTTCGGGCAACAGGTGGTTTATCCGATACCGTCACCCCATACCCAGAAAAAGGTGCGACAGGATTCCATTTCAAAGATGCGAATCCTGAAGCCTTTGACCAAGCCGTAGAAGAAGCGATTGAAGTCTTTCATCAAGCTAGAAAGTGGTCCGTCATTCGTACACGCGCATTGAAAAGAGACTCATCATGGGATGTATCTGCTGCCGCCTATGTAGACTTATATAAAACATTGCTTGCCGATGCATAAAAAACATGTGTTGGCGGCAGATGTTGGCGGTACCAATATTCGTGCAGCATGGGTCGATGGTTTGGGCAATATGGGGGATGAACGACGCATTCAAGCTGATTTAAGCCGTGACGATGTCTGCGAAGATGATGTGATGCATATTTTGACGGATTTTCTGCATGCTTATTTAAGTGATTATCCTGACATTCAAGCGGTTGGCTTGGGATTTCCAGGGTTTTTCTTAGGTGATACTGGTGTTTTACTGGCTTCCCCAAACTTGCCCCAGCTTAAAAACGTGGCTTTGGCAAAAAAACTATCTGAACAATTATCACTTCCTGTATGTGTGCAAAATGATGCGCTTTGTGCTGCTTTGGGTGAACATCGTTTTGGTGCGGGCAAAAACACTGATAATTTATTGCACATCACCTTAGGTACAGGGGTCGGTGGCGGTCTCATTTTACAACAGCAAGCCTATACAGGTGAATCAGGCATGGCGATGGAATTTGGGCATGTGCGTGTTCAAACACAAGCGGCGGCAAGGTCTTGTGGTTGTGGCGGTTTAGGCTGTGTGGAGGCGTATGCTTCATCGACTGCCATTCAAACCATCTATGCTGAGTTGACGGGTGAAACCCTGATGACAAAGGCGATTTATCAACGTGCTTGTGAAGGTGATGCGGTGGCAAGAGGAGTATTTGAACGTGCAGGTGGATATTTAGGGCAAGCGATTGCTGAAGCCGTCAAACTCTTGGATATTCACACCGTAACCATCAGTGGGGGATTGATAGGAGCTTGGGATATATTGCATCCACCATTGATGACAGCATTGAATCAACATGTCATTTCACCG
>JAUZQL010000280.1 GCA_030950975.1 Mariprofundaceae bacterium
CACTCAATAGGCTAGGTGCTCCCTGTGGAGGTGATAAGTGAATAAGAATATTCAACCATGCTGGATGATGATGTGTATCGTGTTGATATTACCAGCATGTGCCGCAACACCCACAGCCTATTCTATTCAAGAAGATAAAAACCTTGATCTTGTTGAACATGCTATGCCTTTATAGCGTGAGGTTTGATTTATTATTTTATTAAGTTTGTTGTCTTGCTTCCGATAGAAGTATTGAAGGTTCATATTACTTAGTTTCTATGAGGTAATATTTGAACCAAGATATTTTTACAAGGGAGGTGAGACATGTCTTTAGGTATTCGTCCAACGGATGCTTTGGTTCATCGACTTTTGCAACAGAATACTCGCTTAACAACAGATACTTCTCATGATCATGTTCTTAAAAAAGGGCAAGTTATAGATCAAGTAAATATATCTTCGGAAGCTAGAAAAGGTTCTGAACCCAAGCAAAGTGGGGAGACCTATAGTCCTGATGGACAAAGTGTGGCATACAAACAGAAAAACTTGGAGGCGCGCTTGCTAAAGATGTATAGCCATTCACAAGAGAGGTAGTTATGAAGCAGACACGATTGTTAATCGCAGAAGATGATAAAGCTTTGGCAGCATTGCTTTTAGAGTATTTATCCGAAGGTGATTATGACGTGACTGTGTGTCATAGAGGTGATGACGCATTGGCATTATTGAAGCAACATAGCTATGACTTAGTTTTGACAGATATTGTCATGCCAGGTGCCGATGGTTTGACGCTTTTAGCGGAAGTGAAGCATCAAGATAAGCATACATTTGTAATATTGATGACAGGTTATTCAGGGATTGAAGATGCCTTGCATGCTGTGGAGCAAGGGGCATATGATTTTGTAAGTAAGCCTTTTCAACTGCCTGAAATTCGCGTGCGTTTGGATAATGCAGCACGTTACCAAAAATTATTGCAGCGTTGGAATAGGGTGAATGGAAAAGCAAATACAATGGCATCAGATATGTTTATTCCTCAGAAAGTTGAAGTGAATTCGAGTAGTCGACCGATGGGTGTAGCAAGGCGTGCGTATGGACTGCGTGGGAGTGAATAAATGTTAGATATATTGGTGCTTGAGGATCAGCCCGCTGTACGAGAAGTGATATTCGAAATTGTTGAAAATTTAGGCGTGGAAATTTATGTCGGACAAGCTAGTAGCTTAAAGGAAGCTCGTGTTATGTTGGCAGAAAAGCCTTGGCAGGGGTTGGTGGCAGATTTAAGTCTGGGCGATGGACAATCATTATCGTTGATTGAAGAATTACGAGATGCTGGCAATGATATGCCGATTATTTTAGTCAGTGGTTTTTTATCGCCTGAACGCTTACAGCAGGCGGAGCTTTTAAATGTGGCTCATGTGCTAGCAAAACCATTTGATCCTGAAGTTTTGTTGGATTGTATGCGTAGTTTTTTGATTGCAGATGATAATGATATGGACGATGGTCGTGCTAAAAAAATTACGAATCATAAAAATCATCGTTTGCTGCCTGAGATGTTCGCAATGGATCGACATCTAGGTTTGCTTTATCGTATGTTTGATGAAATCCCTAAAAAACATGATGTATCTGGAGTGTGTCAAGCAACATTGAACTTGGCATTGGAAATGGTTTATGCAGAACGAGGCTTTCTTTCATTATTTGAACGTAAACAAAAATCTTTAGTCATTGTGGCAAATAAAGGCATGGAAAAAGATGCATTTATAACACAATGCCCTATCGATAAGACTCCTTTTAGCCCCTTAATTTATGCAAATGAAGAATGCTTGGAAGTATTGCTTTCTGATGGTGTGATACAACCTTGCTGGCCAGATGTGAATGATCAAGCTTATGTGGCCATTCCAGTATCGCTTCAAGGTATTTCCATGGGCGTTCTTTGCTTGATGGGTAAAAAAGATAGTGAGCCTTTAAAATCTGAAGATCGACATCTTTTGGGTTTGTTGATGAAAAATCTTGATACCCTATTGGATAATCGAGCGGTACATGCGGCTTTAGCAGATAGTATGAATGAAACGTTAATTGCGCTTGTTCGTTCCTTGGAAGCTCGCGATCGTTATACCAAAGAGCATTCGATGCGAGTGGGTCATTTATCGATGGTGTTTGCACAAGAATTAGGCTTGGATGAAGAAACGATTCAAATTATTCGTACGGGTGGGCGTTTGCACGATATTGGTAAAGTAGGTATTGCTGATTCAGTGCTTTTAAAACCAGGTCGTTATACAGAACAAGAGTTTGCCAAAATGAAAGCACATCCAGCCATTGGCGATAATATTCTAAAAAATATGGATAGTTTGGCAAGAGAGCGTTTGATGGTGCGCCATCATCATGAACGGATGGATGGTCGAGGTTATCCTGATGGTTTAGCTGGAGAAAATATT
>JAUZQL010000281.1 GCA_030950975.1 Mariprofundaceae bacterium
CTAACCCTGCTTCTTCAAAGGCTTTATTAAAGGCAACACGATGCCCATCTCGCTCTGTATCTGCCAATGTCCCATCGACATCCCATACAATACATTTTAACTCAGTCATGCTTACCCCCTCGAAAATCTGTGTGGCAAACCCTATGATGCCGCCATGAGTACTACCATCCATATCACACCCGACATACAAACAGAAAAACCTGCCTTGAAAAAGCCACCCATGTATAAGGTTATCATGCTGAATGATGATTACACACCAATGAACTTTGTCGTGGAACTGCTAACACAGTTTTTTCATCATGATAATGACAGTGCCAATCGTATTATGATGTCGATACATCAAACAGGTGTAGGCATTTGTGGTATATATCCTAAAGATATTGCAGAGAGTAAGGTCATGAAAGTGGAAGCCTATTGTCGTAAACACGGGCATCCTTTATGCTGTTGTGTTGAAAAAGAATCCGAAGAATCCTAATGATTGAAGTAAGGAGACAAAATGGGTATTTTAAGTGAAGAGCTGGAACAAACGCTTAATTCTGTATTCCAATTGGCACATATACGCCGCAATGAATTTGTGACTGTAGAACATCTTTTGCTGGGATTATTGGATAACGTTGCCTGCCAACAGATATTGAATGGGCTTAACGTTGATATTGAAGCCTTAAAACAAAAACTTGAAACCTTTATTGATGATCATGTGGTTATTTTACCCGAAAATACGGGTGAAACCACAGCAAGCATTGGTTTACAGCGGGTGGTTCAACGTGCTGTCATGCATGTGCAAGCAGCGGGTAAAGAAGAAGTGACTGGTGCGCATGCTTTGGTGGCTATTTTTTCAGAAAAAGATTCACATGCTGTGTTCTTTATGAATGAACTAAATCTGCATCGTTTGGATGTGGTGACATATATGTCACATGGCATGTTAAATTTACCCATTGAAGAAAGTACCCCTGAAACTGACGGAAACCATCAACAAGAACACCGTGAAGGCAAAGGAAAAACCTTACCTCTGAAGCGTTTTTGTGTGAATTTAACCGAACGCGCCAAAGCAGGACGCATTGATCCATTGATTGGACGAGATGCAGAATTATCACGTTGCATGCATATTTTGTGTCGTCGTCGTAAAAACAATCCTTTGTTGGTGGGTGAAGCAGGTGTGGGTAAAACTGCTTTGGCAGAAGGCTTAGCCTTACGCATTGTGGAAGAAAATGTGCCTGAAATATTGTTAAATACCCATGTTTATGCTTTGGATATCGGGGCATTGTTGGCAGGCAGTAAATACCGTGGTGATTTTGAAGAACGCTTAAAAGCAGTGATTCAAGCCATTCGCAAAGAAGATCGCGCTATTTTATTCATCGATGAAATTCATACGATGATTGGTGCAGGTGCTGCCAATGGAAGTGTGATGGATGCTTCTAATTTATTAAAACCCGCACTTGCCAACGGTGAATTGCGTTGTATCGGCGCAACGACTTATCAAGAATACCGACAAGTGTTTGAAAAGCAGTCTGCTTTGGCGCGTCGTTTCCAAAAAGTAGATTTGGATGCGCCGAGTATTGATGAAACCATTGATATTCTTCAAGGTCTTAAAAGTCGTTTGGAAAGTCACCATGAGGTGCATTATTCCCAAAATTCTTTGGAAACTGCGGCAAAGCTTGCAGCACGTTATATTCAAGAACGTCAACTGCCTGATTCTGCCATTGATGTGTTGGATGAAGCGGGTGCTGCCGTACATTTGCAAGTAGATGGTAAACGAAAAAAACACATCAACATCAAGGATATTGAAAACACCATTGCTAGTATGGCTCGTATTCCAGCGCGCCAAGTATCCGCGACGGACAAACAAAGCCTACAATATTTAGAGCGCAACTTAAAACTGGCTATTTTCGGGCAAGATTCTGCGATTGAGCAGCTTTCATCGAGTATTCGTTTATCACGTGCTGGTTTGTCTCACCCTGATAAACCGATTGGTAGTTTTTTATTTTCAGGGCCAACAGGTGTGGGGAAAACAGAAGTCGTTCGTCAATTATCACGCATTATGGGCATTGAGTTGATTCGTTTTGATATGTCGGAATACATGGAAGCCCATGCTGTTTCACGTTTAATTGGCTCTCCTCCAGGCTATGTCGGTTATGAACAAGGTGGTTTACTCACCGATGCCATCAACAAACATCCACATGCGATATTGTTGCTCGATGAAATGGAAAAAGC
>JAUZQL010000282.1 GCA_030950975.1 Mariprofundaceae bacterium
CTGCTTTGAATATAAGCAAAACATCATACACAGATATGAAGTTTAATTTGGATAATCAATTGAATCAACATGAGGCGGCGGATATTCCAGCGGCAGTGGCGAAACTCCAACAATCTCGGATTGCTTTACAAGTATCGTACAGTCAAATATCGCAATTGAAATCGTTAAGCTTAATCAATTACCTTAAATGATGGTGTTACGGCGAAAAGCTGGGGATGTCATTTGTATTGGTGATGATATTCGTGTGGTGGTTCAAGAAGTGCAAGCTGGTCGTGGTATTCGTTTTGCCATTGATGCACCTGCGGAAGTACCTGTTCATCGTTTAGAAATTTATAAAATTATTCAACAAGAAAATCGGGCTGCATGTGATGCGAATGCATTGCAATGGTTGCAAGGAGGAATGAATGCCACATGTCATGACAAAGAGTGATTGCAATCAAGAACCTTATATTTTTCCTCAAGGCTTAGCAGGATTTGCTTCAGCGCATAAATTTGGTTTTATTTATGAAGGTACAGGGGACTTGGTGTGTATGCAGTCGTTTGACCAAGTTGAAGCTTCATTTATTTTAACGGCTTGGGATGAAAAACGTTTGGGGCTTCCACCTCATGTGTCTCAAGAACAACTCCATTGTTTAGAGATGTCACGTCAACAATTAGAAGCTGGCGATGAGATGATGTGGATGTTGGTGTTAAATCCTTTTGCAGATAAAGCTTGGGTGACAGCCAATGTTCGTGCGCCAATTTTACTGAATATGTTGAAGAGACGTGGTATTCAATGTATTCAACGTGATACAAGCTTACCTTTGCGCTATCATTGGATGAAACATCCTGCTGCACCTGTATTGGCGACTGCGAATGCTTTATAGCGTGAGGTTTGATTTATTATTTTAAGTTTGTTGTCTTGCTTCCGATAGAAGTATTGAAGGTTCATATTGCTTAGCTTCTATGAGGTAATATTTGAACCAAGATATTTTTACAAGGGAGGTGAGACATGTCTTTAGGTATTCGTCCAACGGATGCTTTGGTTCATCGACTTTTGC
>JAUZQL010000283.1 GCA_030950975.1 Mariprofundaceae bacterium
AACGGAACAAACCAGCCATTGCAATGAGTAAGCCCAACAACAGTAATACAGATAACCACGGATAGGCTTCAAGGGTGGCGGTAAATAGCAAAAATTCACTCATAAATACGCCCAAGGGTGGAAAGCCTGCAATGGCTGCTGTACCAATCAATAGTCCCCATCCGACACCGGGGTGGTGAAAAATCAAACCGCGAATCTCTGCCATTTTTTGCGTTCCCATCATTTGTGCGGTATGACCAACCGTGAAGAAAATACCTGATTTGACCAAGGAGTGAACAGTCATGTGCAAAAGAGCGGCAAAGGCCGCCAAAGGCGTGCCAATACCAAAGGCAAACGTCATCAGAGCCATGTGTTCAATGGATGAAAAGGAAAACATGCGCTTGATGTCGGTTTGTTTGTGCAAGGACATCGCAGTAACAAGCAAAGAAACCATACCAAATCCCATCATGATATGACCTGCCATATCCGTGTTGGTTGAGCCATCAACAATCATTTTGAAACGCACCAAGGCATACAAAGCGAGATTCAACAATAAGCCTGATAACACCGCCGAAACGGGTGTTGGCCCTTCACCATGTGCATCAGGTAGCCACGCATGCATCGGAACCAAGCCCACTTTGGTACCATAACCCACCATAAGAAAACAAAAGGCAATGCTCATCACCGCAGGATCAAGCTCGCTGGCATGACTATAGAGCAGCGACCAAGTCAGTGCCTCGTTGCCATGCCCCAACACGACTGATGAGGTGAAAAACACCAAAACCGTACCGAACAACGCCAAGGCAATACCCATACCACATAAAATAAAATATTTCCAAGCAGCAGCAATGGAAGCAGGCGTTCTGTACAGCGAGACGAGCAATACGGTTGCCAATGTTGCCAATTCCAAAGACACCCATAACACACCAATATTATTGCTCGTAAATCCCAACAACATACCAAATTGAAACAGTTGATACATGCTGTGATACAAGCGCAGACGACGTTCATTGACGCGTCCTATTTCCAACTCATGTTGCATGTAAGGCTTGGAAAAAATAGTCGTTGTCATACCCACAAAGGCTGTCAATGCAACAAGAAATACATTGTACGCATCAAGATAGAACCAGCCGCCCATCGCTGTGATGGAATTTTTTCCCAACACTTCAAAAGCAAGGAAAAGGCTAAAGGTAAAGGTCAGTGATGAGACCAAAACATTGATTCGTGCCGCCAAGCGAGGGGGGTGAACCATCCCCAGTATCAAACCGCCAAGCAAAGGGGTTAGCAGTGTCGCAACAAAGAAGTTCATTCGTCATCATCCTTATGAATTAAAGAGGCATTCATGGTATCAATTTCCATCGAATCAAAGGTGTTGCGAATTTGAAAGAAAAATAAACCGAACATCAGGGCGGCAATCAGTACATCAAAGGCAATACCGATTTCAACGACCAAGGGCATGCCGTTGGTCGCGCCAATGGCAGCAAAAAAAAGTGAATTTTCAACCGCCAGAAAGCCAATAACCTGTGTGATGGCTTTTTTTCGGGTAATCATCATCAACATACTTAACAACACACAGGCCATCGCAATCGCCATCGAGTTTCGGGTCATTAAATCTGAAGTCATTTCAATGGGTTGCATGATATGAAAAGAAAACAGTGTCACGGCGACAGCGATAATCACGGTCACGCCTGTGTTCATCAGAGGTTCGACTTCACGATGGACATGCAGCTTGCGAATCACTCGCCACAACATCCAAGGCATCAATAAGCCTTTGAGTACAAACGTCATCAAAGCCGAGACATAAAGTTCATGCTCACCTGAACTGTAGCCAACCAAAGCTGCGGTGGCGGAAAGCAACAAGCCTTGTGCCGCAAACCAGTGCAACACAGAAAGCATGCGATGTTGTGCCAGCAGTGCAAAAGAAATCAATAAGGTTAAGGCTGCCATACCATCAATCAATTGTTGGGCAAAAGATGCGCTCACGCTGTAACCTCCAACATATAATGAATAATGAGACCTAAAAACGATAGCACGAACGCCGTTCCCAAATATTGCGGTACTTCAAACAATCGCAATTTGGCCATCGATGTTTCCCACATAGCCAAGGCAAAGAGCAAGACAGCCAACTTCAAGAGCCATACACCCAAAGCCAGTAAAATACCTGTAAAATCAGCGGTCATACTGATGCCCCAAGGTATAAAAAGATCAATAATCAGCGTGCCAAAAAGCAGCAGTTTAACCATAGAAGCCCATTCCATGAGTGCCAAATGGCGACCCGAATACTCCAGCAACATTGCTTCATGAATCATCGTAACTTCCAAATGGGTGTTGGGGTTATCAATCGGAATGCGACCCGTCTCGGC